>NZ_JBFOFG010000006.1:0-266039 GCF_040887165.1 Enterococcus sp. C65
CTTTATGTAAAGGTCAATAGGTAAAAGAAAAAAGTCAGACAAAAATGTCTGACTTTTATTTACTCAACTAATTTTACTACTCTAAGGTGTCACTTTTCTTTTTAAATGGCAAAAATTTTTAGTAATAAATGACAATTTAGAGATTGTCTTATTCTCCTTGTTTAACCAACTATAGGGCTGATTAACTCAAAATAATCTTAAAATCGTTATATGAACACTAAATACTATATTATTTTCTACATTCTACATAGATTCTCTTACCTGGAATAATTGATAGTCCGAATTTCTGCTTTGCTGGATCAATATATTTGAGTACGACTTGATCTAAGTTTACAAGTTCTAAATTATTTAGTATCCATTGCTTAAGTATCTCTTTTCCTTCTTCAAAAGTTCCAACTTCTTTTTGCGATTGAACAGACCAATTATCTTCTTCAATAACAAAAAAGCGTTGTATGGGTTCTTTTCTACCTGTTAAAGCTTCCATCCCCACTCTAGTTATTACTAAAGTTTTTCCAAATAATCTGATTTCCCCTTCAGGTATTTTGTTAGGATATTTTTTCTTCATTTGTCTTACATATCCTGAATCATATCCCCATCTTAAACTAGCTTCAGTCGCAGTCATCAAATCGTTGTCATGTAAATTATATTTCTTTTTCGACATGTTCTCTCCTTTTATACACTATAAAGATTATTAATAATGATATTTTTTATAGTGTATAAAAACAAGTGTTTAATTTGAGTGTACCCTAATTAGACAATAGTGTAGTGTGTCGTTGAAAAATATAGATGTAATTTTTATATTTAATTGACACAGTTTTTTCTAATTATTTGTCATATTCATTAGCTAACAAAAGCCACGAATTTTTTTGATAGATTGAGATATTTAAAAATCTATCAAAAAAATTTGGTTGCTTTTGTCACTCCGCGCTGAAAATTTATGCTATTTATCTAGAAAAATGACAGCTTGAGTAAAAGCTTTTCATATCAATCAAAAAGTAATCATTTACTGGCTCTTTCGAGTAATCAAGCATAACGTTCTCCCCCATTTCAATTCGATTATTCAAACATACGTTCCCTTTTATAAAGGTGAACAATCTAAAATAGCAAAAAAGTCAGACTAATTGTCTGACTTTAAGGATTTAAATAAGATTTAAACTATTTTTTTCTTCAACAATGACAGTAAAAGCTTCCAATTGTTCTAAATTTGATTTGATTTTTTTAAAGGCTTCTACTGATCCCTCTACATCTTTTTCCGTATTGTTATTGTATAATTTTTGATAAGCTCTAATTTCCTGTGTCTCATCGTTAATATCAATTAAATATAAATTTTTAAGAATATAAAGATATGCAGCAGAATTATCAGAAAAAACTGTATCTAATGCTCGCCAATAATTTTCAGGCCACAAAAAATTTTGCCACTGTTTTTTTATAGTTAAATATGTGAGGAAATAAAATTCTTTATTTTTTCCATTTAGAAAATCATCCGATTCAAGCTCTAAATCTGTGTAAATTTGACTAAGATTATAAAAACTAATATATAGAAATCTTTCAAAGAAATACAATCGTTGTGAGAAATCAAAAGAATAGCTATCTAAAATGGGAGTCCATTCATTAATAATTAATTTATGATCACGTGAATCTATTTTATTAATTATCTCTTTGTTTTTATGTTCAATAATGTTATGAACCAAGGCTGATTCACTATTGATTAAAATATTTTTAATAGCAACTTCAAATAGTTTTTCTCTCTTTTCATGTTCAAGGCTATTTAAATTACGAGTAACATACTCATAAACATCATTGTTATAACCACCGTTTTCTATAATTATTGCTTGAAGATTCGGATGATCTAACATTTCTTGACCCTGAACCTCTGTTAAATGAAAAATTTTCTCATACATAAAATATGCTTCTCTTTCACTAGAAAACGGTATAGGATATCCCTCCTGATTTGTTAAAATATCTCGTAATATTTCCCAGTTTTCTTTAGCCAGTACAACTGCAACTTCTTCGGAATTTACTAACCGTTTATATTCAGAAGGATAAAAGAGATATAAAAATATAATCACTAATTGCTGTTCAATTTGAACATAATCTCTTTTTCCTCTTACTTCTAACTCTTGAATAACATAGTAGTGAAACATTTTCCTTTCTCTAAGATTTCTTTTTTCTTCGATAAATAAACTTACAAATAACGGAGAAATACTAATAGATAGTTGTTTTTCAAGTTTTATAAAATATTCATTCCATATATTATCTGGATACAAACTATATGGGAGTTCAATTGTTTGATTAATAATTTTTTGTAAATATTTATCTTCCTCATGTTTAATTTTATCGTATTCACCCACAAAAATTATTGGTAATTTACCATTCAAACAATTGAAAAGCTTGTAAGCACCTTCCTGATTTAATGAAGAGATACGATCAAAATCATCAATGATCAATACTTTATTTTTTAAAAAGTACGCTGAAATTGAAGTTTTAAAAAACTTATAGTAAAAATAATCTGTCTTGTATTTAAAAAATTGCCAAACTGCTGCAAACAATGCAATTAGTGAAGCTAATGGTACTATCCAATTGCTAAACAGTTCCTTATCGATATATCTGACAAAAAATTCACTTAGATTTAAATTTATTGCTGGGGTAATAAGTATTGATATAACTACAGAAAAAATAATTAAAAATTTAAATAAAAAATTAATAACCGGATGTAAATCTGAAAAGGCTATATTTATAACTGTACGTTCATCCATTACGTTCCATAAATTCAAGTAAACAAAATTTTGCTTATTATTATTTTTCGCAATTTTCTCTACTTGTTTTAAGTATTCTGTTTTACCTGCACCCCATTCTCCGTTTAAGAAAAATGTCATATTTTTATTCAACAATTTCGCAAAAAATTCTGCACTCTCTCTCGTATCAATCCAATCTAATGAATCTACTTCATCTTCCTCAATTTGGACTTTTTTATTATAAAAAATTATAAACTTTATTATGAATTGCAAGAAATATAAACAACCAATAAATAATAAAAAACTAAAAAAATTTAGTATCTTAAAAAAACTCAAAATTAAATATACTATGAAAAAGAGTAAGCAAAGCTTGATTAAACCGTTCCTGTTGATAATATTATTTTTCATCATTTTTTGTCTTCCTTGCTTCATTTGTTATACCATATCTCATCCTGTATCTCCTAAATGTTCTTCGATTAATCCCTGTTTTTTCTTCCACTTCTTTGTCTGTAGATCCTTCTAAAAATAATTCAAATGCAAGCTGCAGGCGTGGATCATTTTCTTTATATTTAGGCTTTCCTCCTTTATATTTTCCTTTAGCTTTAGCAAGCGCAATACCTTGCTTCTGTATTTCAAGTATATATTTACGTTCATCTTCAGCCTGGTATTTATATAATTCAATAATCAAGTTATTAAGTAATCGACGGAGATTATCATCGGTAATACCTGTTAACGCTGGTAAATTCAAAACTTCAAGCGTTGCTTTCTTCAATTGAATTAAATTCATTGTTTCCGTTAATTCTTTATTATTACGCCCGAGACGTTTAAGTTCGGTGACTACCACAATATCATCTTCACGAATAAAATTCATCATTTCTTGAAATGCTTCTCGATTTGTATCCTTTCCACTCAACTTGTCAGTAAAAATTTTATCACAGTCAGATAAAAGCTCCAATTGTCGATCTAAATTTTGATCTGTACTACTTACTCGTGCATATCCAATTTTAGCCATAGAAAAAACTCCTTTAAAAATCAAAAATTTTGATCATTATAAAAATTCTGTTGCCCAACTCTGTTGACCTCTTAGAAACTCAAGTATATCATGAACATACAAAAAGTCCAACAGGGTATACTCTGTTGGGCTTTAAAATCAGATTTCTATTTCCTGAGTTAGTAATTTATTTTTTTCATAAAGCACATTTTTCTCTATGAATTCACTTAAAGAACGTATTTCAATCAAATTTCACACTTCCTTTAAGAATTGTTGTGCTAATAATAACACGATACTTTGGATCCAATGATTTAATCTAAACCTACAAATGTTAGAAACATCACAATAAATCCTTTATGATTGACTTTTACTAATTCAAATAGCTCGAGATTCAACATAATATTTTTTGTTGAATTAAAAACAGATATTTAATTTGATTTCATGTAACTCCTCAGTCTTCCATTTTTCTATCATATAAGTTATACTGTAAATAAATAAGGAGCTATGCACTAACATAGCCCCGTTGTAGCCCGTTTAAGACGGTGGCTCAGATTATATAAGTTTTGTAAACCTGTCATCTCTCGCCAAAGATTATGACGGGTTTACTTTTTGTTGTTTTTGCTTATTGTCACCATTAAGGCAACTAGAGCAATGACAAATGATCCAAACTGAACCATTAATCCAATTGCTTCAGCAACAGACAAAAACGCTACTCCCTTCTACGAAGTAGGAAAATGCACATAAGCATCACCCCCTGAGTAGCCACCGTCATAAACTTACTACGCAAATAGTATAGCATACTTCTTTTAGTAATAAACATTCTAATTATAAACTGTAATTGATTTTTCTTTTCCTGTGATAGGAAATATTTTTTTGGTACATTGTCTTCGAGAATGTCCGATAATAAAGACACGTTCTCTATTTTGTGCGACATAATTTTTGCTGTTAAACAATTGCCATTCCACATCGTACCCCAATTCATCCAAGGTTCGTATAATTGTCTCGAACGTAGCCCCTCTTTCATGGTTGAGCAATCCTTTAACATTTTCAAGGAATAGATAGCGTGTTCTGAGAATAGATGCGAACCTTGCAATTTCAAAGAAGAGAGTTCCCCGAGTATCTTCGAAGCCTTTCCGTTTTCCTGCAATCGAGAAAGCCTGACACGGAAATCCTCCACAGGTAACATCGACACTTCCAATTGATCGAATAAACCATATGATACTGTTGTGATGTCATTCATTTCCACCTCTCCTTCAGTGTTATGAATTGCCTTATAACTTTCTCTCGCCTTCGCATCGATTTCGCAAAACCCGACACATTTATGAGCTGTTTTCTCTAACCTCAAACGAAATCCACCCATACCTGCAAATAAATCTAAAAAGGGCTCTGTACTTTTTGATGTTGGTGAAATTCACTAATGTCTTTTTTATGATGTAAAAACATAGAAAAGACACCCTGAAATCCTTTAGAATTAATTTGGCTAACCAATTCATAGGAGGATTCAAGATGTCTTATACTCAGCTTATCAAAGATACCCTAAATATTCTAGACCTAACTATCTATATCGAGGAAAATTATTTAACCAAAGAAAGATATAAAGGGCAAACTTGCTTGATTTACAAAGGTACTCTTCAATACACGTCCGAAGAGTATCCACATTGTCTCAAACCGACGATTGCCTTATTTAGAAAGCTGTTTTCTCGATTGTCCTTAGCGACTCGAAAAGCTGTTGAATTCATTGTTATTGATAGGTATGTGCCTTATGTTTCATTGGTTAAAAAGCTTTTCCCAAATGCTCAGTCAAAAAGAAGAAGCAAGGTTGAACGATGAAAAACGAGTTTGGCGTGCCAGTTTCAAAGATTACTTAACTAAAAGTGAGATTGTCGACCGATTGTTAGCTACTTGTCCCAATCTACGACAAGGCTATCAGTTATATCAAGATGTTCTTTATGCAGTAAAGAAAAGAGATCATTTACTATTTGAGGACTGTTTATCCAGAGAAGTCAGCCAGCTACCTGAAACTTATGCGACAACTTTGCGAACATTTAAAAAGTTTCTGCCACAGATCCAAAATGCCCTCCGCTACAGTTATTCAAACGGACCACTAGAATGTTTAAACAACCATATTAAAGTATTAAAACGCAATGCTTATGGTTTTCGAAATTTTTATCATTTCAAACGTCGGATCATGATTCGACACGGTAAAACCATTTTAACCAAATAAAAAGAACAGAAAGAAGTTTTTCTTCTTTCTGCCCAACTTATTCTAAGATTTCTCTTTACCAACATCATTTGACAAAGAGCCTCTCTTTTAAACTATTTTTTATTTATGAGACAAGCGCTGGTTCATAAATTTTTGAAGAAGTTTCAAAAATGGCTTCTATAGTAGTTAAATCATATACATCCGCATATTTCGCAACCACTTTCCCACATTTTTCTAATATTTCTTCATGATCACTTTCTTGGTATTTTTCCACACATAACACGATACAATTTTCTAATTTATTAATGACTTCACCTACTACTACATGCTTTAAACCAATTGGCTTACACGCATATTTTTGTCCCAAAATGATTTCTTCGTTATCCATATCTCATCCACCTTTAATCGTTCTAACATTTTATAAAATGATAATAACATTAAAATTAGATTATGAAAACCAAAAACCATTATAATTTTAGAAAAAAATCAAAAGAACGACTATTTCGAGCGTTCTTTTGATTTCACTTGTTAAAGTTATTGAATTTTTTAAGAAATAACATCTAAAGGCACGATATCAATAAGCATTTCTACGTATTTCTCAAGATATTCTTGATCAATATGATCATACCCGCCTGTTACACCACAATCAATATCTAGAACGCCAATCAGATGTCCTTCTTTGATCATGGGCACAACGATTTCAGATTGAGCTGCAGAATCACAAGAAATATAGTTTTCATGTTTCTTAACGTCATCAACGATCAATGTAGTTTTTGTTTGTGCTGACTCACCACAAACCCCTTTTCCCATTGTGATCCTAGTACAAGAAACACGACCTTGAAATGGACCCAAAATCAATTCTTCGCCATTATATAAGTAATAACCTGCAAAAACTGTTTCTGGTAATGTCTCGTTCAACAAAGCAGAAGAATTCGCTAAATTTGCTAGCCAATGATCTTCTGCCTCTAATAATCCTTTTTGCTGTAATAATAAAATTTGATAGGCATCTTCTTTTTGCTTTTCTGTCCACAACATCTCAACCACTCCTTCTATGAAAAAATTATAGCTTAGAAATGATTTGCTGACTAGTCATTGAGAAAAAAACTGACCTTACTAGACAGAAAGACGGGAAAAGAACGTTCTTCAAATATAAAATACTTTCATTATTAATTTTTAGCACGGACTCATTAGAAAATTATTCCGCTTGCTGGATCTCTTGTTCCAAGTTTGCATAATCTATTGTCGTTCCAATAAACGTTGGATCATCGCTGGGAAAATGTTGAACAAGTGTTTCGATTTTACTGATTTCGACAGTGCCTTTTGTCAGCTCAAAATCAATGACATGCCCTCCGAATTGTTTAGCATCATCGATATAGTGCAAATGAAATCCAGCAGCTGCTACTCCTTGAAACAATTCTGGCGTATAAAATCCAACTAACGTTCCTTGACTATTTGTTTCATGAAATTCAGGTTGAGACTCTGATATTTTTGCTAATCTTCGGTAAGGCTTTTCTTGTTTTGGCATAATACGTGTGTGGACTGTTTTAAACAGCCCAGTAATTTTTATCGCTAAGAATAAGTTGTTTCCTGCTTGACTGGCTAAAATTGATTGTTTTAATTCTTCGACTTTTGTTTGATTTTCGACTTCAAACCGTCCATCTGCAATGAATGGGGTGATTGCTGCATAAGGAGTGGTTTCTTTTCCTGTCAGCTTAACAACTACTCCATCTGAACGCCCTTGATAAGCTTCGCCATCTAGGAAGATGACTTCCCCATCTAACCCATGTAGCGTTCCCAAACCTAAAGTCCCGTGTTTGAGTATCTGTTCAATCGTCTCAGTACCATCCATTAGTCCTGCCATCAATGCTCCTAGTGTTCCATGTTGAAAAAGTATTCTTTCACTCATCTTAGCATCTCCTTAATAGAATTGATCTGGTAAAATCGTTTCACCAAGTTTTTCATTATCACGGTAGTCGATTGGAATATCGATGATAACTGGACCTTGCGTTTTAAATCCTTCTTCTATTGCTTGTTCCAACTCAGCAACAGAGGTCACACGAAGCCCCTTAGCACCAAAAGCTTCTGCATATTTTACAAAATCAACTGGGCCAAAATCCACACCGGAAGCTCGTTGGTATTTCATGATTTCTTGAAATTCTACCATATTGTAACGACCATCGTTCCAAATCAAATGAATGATCTTCAAATTTTTACGAACAGCTGTTTCTAGATCTTGAGCAGAAAATAAGAAACCACCATCACCAGATACCGAAATGATTTGTGTTTTAGGACGTACTAATGCAGCGGAGATTGCCCATGGCAAAGCAACGCCTAGTGTCTGCATCCCATTGCTAAATAATAGATGTCTTGCTTCATAACTTCTAAAATGACGTGCCATCCAAATGTAGTGACTACCTACATCTACAGTAACAGTCATCTCATCTGTCACTTTATTTTGGAGTGTATTAATGACTTCTAGAGGATGTAAAATTCCTTCGCGGCCTTTTGTTGGCACAATATCACGCTCAGTTAATTTATTTTGCAAAAAGGCTAAGTATTCTTTCGCATCACGTGACACTTGATGCGGTGTTAAAGAATCCGTCAACAGATCCAATGTTTCAGAGATATCCCCGATTAATTCTCTTTCTGGCTGCATGTAAGAATCAATCTCAGCTGGTGTTTCATCAATAACGATTACTCGAGCATCTTTTTCAGCATTCCAGTTTCTTGCTTCATATTCGATTGGATCATAACCAATCGCAATCACTAGATCACTTCGTTTCAATAACATATCTCCTGGTTGATTTCTAAACAAACCGACTCTGCCAAAGAAATAGTTTTCTAATTTTCTAGAGATCACACCAGCGGCTTGGAAAGTTTCTACCACCGGCAAGCCTGTTTTTGCTACTAATCTACGGATCGCTGCTGTTTCTTTTTTACTTGAACCTCGCATCCCGATTAATAAAACAGGTAATTTCGCTTCTTGAATACGTTCCGCTAAATAATCGATATCGCCAGCAGAAGCAGAACCTAATTGTGGATCTTTTAGAGGTTTGATGACTTCATTTTTTACAGTCGCATCTACCACATCTT
Source organism: Enterococcus sp. C65 (assembly GCF_040887165.1). Classification (NCBI taxonomy): domain Bacteria; kingdom Bacillati; phylum Bacillota; class Bacilli; order Lactobacillales; family Enterococcaceae; genus Enterococcus; species Enterococcus sp. C65. The sequence goes on from NZ_JBFOFG010000006.1 coordinate 9,023, forward strand.
GTGGGATACTAATAAAGCTTGCTCCTTTTTTCGAACTTTTAGCCATTCGATAAGCATTGGCAATCACTTCTGAAATTGTTTCTGGATCTTGAATTTCTGCACTATATTTAGTGATTGGCTGAAATAAAGCAGCATTGTCCATACTTTGATGAGTTAATTTAAGTAGATCGCTTCGTTTGACTTGTCCTGCAATTGCAAGAACCGGATCACCTTCAGCCGTAGCGGTCACTAGCCCAGTTGCTAAATTACTAGCTCCAGGACCACTAGTAGCAATGACGACGCCTGGCTCGCCTGTGATCCGTCCAATTGCTTGAGCCATAAAAGCGGCATTTTGTTCATGTCTCGTAACGATTAATTCTGGTCCTTGATCTTCTAACTCATTAAACACCCCATCGATTTTTGCTCCTGGAATCCCAAAAACATATTCGACTTGGTGATTTGCTAAACTTTCTACTACAGCTCTAGAACCTTGTTTCATTTCATCATCCATTACAATATTACTCCTTTTTCATTAAACATTCTCTCGAAAAACGCTTTTTTATTAGTACAGTTTTACAAACTGTTTCACAAAAAGAGTGTAACACAAATTTTTTCATTTGTGTAGTAATATGAAAAATAAGCTGTAGTTTCAGAAAAATTCATGAAACTACAGCTCATTTGATTAGCGATACGATTTTCCCCAAATAGCTAACCCAAGCAATCTCTCATCGATTTGCGCAACTTCAGGCAGTAGCCCCCATAAACAATAACCATTTTTTTCAAATAAACGTTGACTCGCTTGATTACTATCAAAAATAAAAGCTAGCACTGTTTCAATGTTTAAGTGAGGGAGCTGTTTTTCTACAAAGTTCACAGCGTATTGCCCAATACCTCTATGTTGATAGACCTCATCAATATAAATACTGATTTCTACCGTTCGATCATAGGCAGGTCGTCCATAAAAATCGCTCAAACTGATCCAACCAATGATTACTCCTGCTTCTTGCATGATCCATAGTGGGCGTTTCTTAGGATCATGGGCTTCAAACCATGCCAATTTATCCTCGATAGTTACGGGCGTTACATCGGCAGTTGATTGTTTCGTTAAAATCGATTGATTGTAAATCTCCACGATGCGAGGTAGATCTTCTTTAGCTGCTATAGAATAACGGATCATATAGTACACACCTTTTTTTGTTTAAAAACTATTATACCAGTTCAAATTTTTAAGACAAGAATCTACTGATAAGATCACTAATCAAAACAAACACGTTTTTTAGCAAATGATAGTTTTTACTTATTTTTATTACGTTTGTATTGATGAATGATTTTTAACGCTCTTTTTTTCGTTTTGATATTGGGGCTCTTTAGCCGACGGTAGGCACTCGCTAAGTCTTGTTTTTCCATTGCTTTCTCCCTTTTTCAAGTCTATTTTTATCAAATAAACCGTTCACGAACTCAAATAGTAATGATTACGATTTATACAAACAATATAACTTCACCCAAAAAATTTGTCAATAAAAAATAAAATGAAATAACGATTATTTTATAATGTAAACAGCAAACAAAGATGGTATTATAAAGTAACAAAAAATTATCAAGGTGAGAAAATGAATAACACTCAATTAACGCTATATATATCCCTGGTCAAATTCCTCGGACAAGCTTTAGGGGAAAACTATGAAGTGGTTCTTCATCATCTGGAAGAAGGTCATTTTCATATCGCTGCCATTGAAAACAATCATATAAGTGGACGAGATATCCATTCTCCTGTTACTGGTTTCGCTTTAGAAATGGTGCGCTCAAAGAAATATCTTAAACAAGATTATTTAGTCAACTATGATGCACAAACAATCAACGGGAAAAAATTAAGAGGTGCCACTTTTTTTATACGCAATGATCAGCAGAAGATAGTCGGATTACTTTGCATTAATCAAGATATCAGCAAATATCAGTCACTCTCAAAGGAGATACTCGCATTAGCTGGCTTATCAACAGAAAAACAACCACTTGCAGTGTTTGATACGAATCACCTCCCCGAATCCGTTGAGATCTTGGAAGAAACCATTGAAGGGATTATCTACTCTATCGTCCCCTCCGATCTCTTGGACAAACAAACTCCTTTAAATAAAGAGTTGAAAATTAAAATCATTCGCCAATTAAATGAAAAAGGAATCTTCCAAATCAAAGGCGCTGTTTCACAAGTGGCTAAGATTCTCAACATATCAGATCCCAGCGTTTATCGTTACCTGAAGATTGCTGAAGGAGAAAAGTAAAGAGATGGCGAAAGCATCGGTTACCTCCAATGACAATAAGCAAGCATTTTTTTAACAGCTTCTCAGACATGATGGGCTTTGAAACTAAAGACGGCACTCCTCTTCACTAAGGAGTGCCGTCTTATTTCTTGGTTGTTTCACTTTTGAAACAGATGAAGGCTATTGTAAAAACGATCCAATCAGCGAGTTGGTATCAACTCATTACCTAGATATCGTTTGATCACTAATTGAACACATAACTTTTCCCATTGTCTATTACTCTTCTTCATTTTTTTTATTCAATGGTGCCAAAAACGCTTGTTTATCAAATGTTCCTTCCCACTTATCTACCATAATCGCAGAAACCATTGAGCCTGCGACGTTCAACATGGTACGTCCCATATCAACAATCGGATCGATACCAAATATCGCTCCAATACTTGTGATCGTGTGTCCAAACCCTAAGCCATTAAGAGTAACTGTCGCCGCAACGGTCGCCGTACCAGGCACACCAGCAATTCCGATGGATCCTACCGTAACGACAACGACCACCAAGAAATAAAAGGATAGATCCATTTCTGCGCCAACAGCTGATCCCATTAAAACACCAAGCATAGCAGGGAATACACCAGCACAACCATTCATACCAATCGAAGTTCCTAAAGTAGCAACAAAATTTGCCGTTTCTTGAGATACACCTAGATCTTCTTCCAGATTTTTCAAAGTATAAGGTAAAGTTCCTACACTTGAACGGGAAGAAAAAGCAAACAATAGTGTCGTAAATGCTTTTTTGTAAAAAACAATTGGATTCACACCCATGAATAGTAATAAAATGACATAAACGATCAACATCAAAAGAACACCAGTATATAGAGCTGCAATAAATCCGATCATTCCCATAATTGCTTGAATCCCTCTAGAAATAATTGTATTACTTACTAAAGCAACAACCCCATACGGCATCAACTTGATCACGTTAGTTAAAACGGAAATGACGGTTACTTTTAATGAGTCCAACAACGTAACAAAAGGTGCCACTTGATCCGGTTTTTTGACTTGTAAGAAGCGAATAGCTCCAGCAAACATAGCCGCTATGATCACAACCGATACAATACTCCCATTATCCCCCATCACACTAACAATATTGTTAGGTATCAGTTTCAAGAAAAATTCCGGGAAACTTTGCGAAGCAATATTACTAATGCTTTCTGCTTTGTCTGCTGCCAAGTCTCCAGCAAACTCTGCACCGTTAAGCCGATAGAGTTTGACAACCGCAATCCCCAATGCCGCAGAGATAGCTGTAGTCCCTAGTAATGTTGCAAAAGTTTTTCCCGTCAAATATTTTAACCGTTCTCCTTTGACATCAATCACTACTTTGATGATCGATAAGAACACGACAGGAATAGCTAGCAACTGGATCATCTTCAAGAATCCTGAACCAACTAAGGCATACCAGGCATTGATTTCCGTTCGAGCAAATTCGGTATAAATTTCGCTATCGGAACCAATCAAATCAATGACAACCCCTAAAAGCAAACCAAGAATAAGAGCATAAATCATTCGTTTTGAGAAATTAATCCGTTTGTCTTTGAGGTACTTCATTACCCCGAGGGATAGAATCAGCAAAGCGATTCCTCCCGCAGTATAATAATTACTTACTTTCAGAAATTGAGTAAAAAAAGGTGCATCGATCAATTTATTCATCCCCTTTATTTTGCAGTATTTGCTACAACATTTAGTGCTTCCCACGTAGAAGAAAAAGGTGGTGCATAAGCAAAATCAACAAATCCTAATTCTTCAGTCGTTATTTGAGCGTGTATCGCAACAGCTAAGCCAGTCGCACGAAGAACTGTTTCATTTTTCCCGAATAGTTGGGCGCCATACAACACTTTTGTTTGTCGGTCATAAACCAGTTTGATCATGATTTTTTCTTGAGTTCCATAATAATTCGAGTGATTCATTGTCTCAATACAAGTCGTTTTGATATCTAATCCTTTTTCTCTTGCCATTTTTTCAGTGATACCAGTCGCTGCTGCCTCATACTCTCCTACTTTGATCGCACTGCTGCCTAATGTCCCTGAATATTCCTGCATCTGTACACCGCTAAGATTGATCCCAACGATCCGTCCCATTTTATTCGCTGTAGTCGCTAAAGGAAGGTAAATATCCCCTAAGATTCGATGGGGAATCGAAGCACAGTCACCTGCCGCAAATACATCTTTTTGAGACGTTCTCCCATATGTATCGATTTTAATTGCACCATTTCCTAACAATTCCAATTGATCATTCAAAAAGCTGGTATTAGGAACAAATCCAGCAGCAACGATCACCGCATCCGCCTGATAACTTCCTCTATTCGTTTTGACAGCTACCACTTGTTCATGATTTTTTTCGATCTCTAGAACAGACTCCTCCAAGGAAACCCTTACATTTTCTTCTTCAATAGCTTCTTTAATTTTAGTAGAAAATTCCGGATCAAATGAACGATTCATCAAGTGAGGAGCCATCTCGATCAAATGAATATTTTTTCCTGCTTTCGTTAACTGATCAGCTACTTCAATGCCAATAAATCCACCACCCAGGATGACAATATTTTGATAATTTGATAATTCTTGCTGTAGTCGTTTGACTTCATTAAGTTTTGTAATCGTATATACATCACTGGAATCAATACCAGCAATGTTAGGAACAAACGGCTTTGCACCGACAGCCAGCATCAGACGATCATAAGTTTCATGACTCACTTCATTTGTACTTAAATTTTTTACAGCTAACGTTTTAGTGGCAAATTCGATTGATTCTACTCGATGGCGCAACAATAATTTAATTCCTAAACGTTCGATTTGTTCAGGCGTTCGAGCAAACATCTCTTGTTCATCATTAAATTCTTCACCTAAATAATAAGGAAGCCCACAAGCGCCGAAAGAGATATAATCCTCTTGTTCAATCACGATGATTTCTGCATCTGGATTGACTCTCTTTGCTTTGGCCGCTGCGCTCATTCCTGCAGCAATTCCACCAATGATTATTATTTTCATTCTTTCTTCCTCTTTTCTTATGCTTTAGATAAAACCCATTCGATTTCTATTAAAGCATCTTTTGGTAAGGCAACGACTTGAAAAGCTGATCGTGCTGGGAAACGTTCACCAAAGTGTTCTGCGTACACTTGATTAAATGCTTCAAAATGATTCATATCAGTTAGAAAACAAGTCGTTTTAACCACTTGATTCATGGTCAAGTCTAGCTCCTCCAACACTTGTGATATATTGATCATGATTTGGTTCGCTTGTGCTTTAATCTCTTCAGAAACGATTTCACCAGTGGTTGGATCGATTGGTAACTGTCCAGAAACAAAGATCAAGTCTCCCGCCACGCGATATTTTTCATACGGTAATTTGTTGCTACTCATTCTTTTCCTCCTTTAATAATTTTTTATCATAGAATACAATTACACTAAAAAATTATCATATATTTTTAAGGCAGTCAACCACTTTCAGAGTTTTTAAAAACCGCAAAAATTCTTTTATTTAAAATAAAATTATAAAAACTAATGTTATTTAAAATCTAACGCAAGCAATTAATTTCATTGATAATTTTTTATCAAGAAAGCGTTGACATAACGGAAATGAATGTGTTATTTTTGAGATACATGAAGTAGGTTTGGAGGAAACCCATATGAATATCAATACAAAAATTCTACACGATTACCCAGTCATCGACCCAGTTACAGGCGCATCGTCGATACCTAAATATCAAACTTCCACGTTTCTCATCAAAAAAATGTCTTCACTCACACAGGTTTTAGTTACACTCGTTTTGGTAACCCTACTGTCGAAGCGGCGGAAAAATGTATTGCTTCATTAGAAAACGCGCAGTTCGGTTTAGCCTTTTCATCAGGAATGGCTGCTATTAACGCTGTCCTGTTCCTTTTATCCAAAGGAGATCATTTAGTACTAGGTAAAAATATTTATGGTGGAACCTTCCAAAGCATCCATCTTTTCTTAGCTCGTTTCGGGATCGATTGCACTTTTGTTGATGAAACGGATATTGATTCTTGGCAAAAAGCGATTAAAAAAGAAACAAAAATGTTTTACATTGAAACTCCTTCCAATCCATTATTAACAATCACTGATATAAAGAAAGTGACTGAATTGGCTAACGAGTATCAGATCTTAACAGTTGCAGATAATACATTTATGACACCCATTTCACAACATCCTTTAGATTTAGGTGTTGATATCGTGATACATAGTGCAACAAAGTTTATCAATGGACATAGTGACATTGTTGCAGGTTTGGTCGCTACAAATAACGAGGAGCTGTATCAGCAATTAAAGGAACATCAAAAAGCACTGGGCGGGATTTTAGGTCCTGAAGATGCTTGGCTACTATTGCGCGGCGTTAAAACGCTGGGGTTAAGAATGGAAAAATCAGTTCGAAACGCTAGTGAATTAGCTAACTTTCTCGTCAATCATCCGAAAGTAACAAACGTTTATTATCCTGGTCTTGAACAGCATGCTGGACATTCGATCCATCAAAAACAATGCGAAGACTGTGGTGCTATTTTGTCATTTGAAGTAGATTCAGTTAAGCAAATTGAAACCTTATTCACACACTGTCGTGTACCAATCGTCGCTGTCAGTCTCGGCGGTGTGGAATCCATCCTTTCTTATCCTTGGGCGATGTCTCATGCCAGTATGCCTGAAAAGGATCGATTAGCGATGGGTGTCACTGAAACTTTAGTTCGGCTTTCATGCGGGATCGAAGATGTAGAAGATTTGATCGCTGATCTTGATGATGCGTTAAATGCTATGTAGTTTCACTCACTATCTGATATTCATGGTGAGTTCTATCATCGAAAATAAGCCGGATAATCCCCAAATAGTTCCTCCTATTTGGGATTATCCGGCTTATTTCTTAGAGTTAGACACTTCCGACATGCCTTCTTTTTCATCAAATTTTTTTATTCCATCATTGGTAAAAATTTCAGAACTGTTTTATTTAGGCTGTAAAAGTTCTCTTAACCAACTGTTGGCTAACATGGACTAATATCTTATTGTTCTAATAAATACCGATCGTAATTCTCGATTTTCTTATGTAATCGTGTTAAACACTCTTGCATCTCATCGATCTTTTGAATCAAATGCTGTCTTTCTGTCATCAATAATTGCTTCCTAGCAGCAATTGTCTGGTCTCCTTGCTTACACAATTTATTGTATTCGATCAACGACTCAATGGATAAACCAGCATTTCTCATACAAATTGTAAAATCTACCCAGTTGAGGTCTTCTTCTGTATAATCACGGATTCCGCCTTTCGTGCGATGTACAGGCGGAATGAGACCAATTTTCTCATAATAACGCAATGTATCGGGCGAGATCCCTTTCGCTTCGCTCACTTGTTTGATGTTCATAGTTGATATCTCCTTTTTTCTGCTCCATCTCGTTCATAATTGACTAGCCTAACATTTATCTGCTTGGCCAAAACCAATAAACGAATGGAGATTTATGCATGATCATCGTCGCATTTGAAACAACGTACAAAAAATGATCTAGTCTTTCGGCTCTCACTATAAGGGATTTTTCTCAAAAAAGCTAGCAGACCTAAAAAATTCGAGAAGTAACGAACCATACAGCTCCTGTTACTCCTACGAATTTTCTCTTATCATTCACTCGTACATCAAGATGTGGATTTTATTCTTTGTACACGAAATGCTTGATTCTTTGCTAAATAAAAAGGGCGTAAGTATGCAACCGTGTTGGAAAGCGGTAAAATATCTTTACTTAAATCAATGTTTAGCACTTCTTTCAAATACGTTTGACGAATCATAATGCGTTGCCATAATTCTGGATACTTTTCTTTGATTTTTGCTTGCAGTGCCTCATCAGCTAATACCACACATTCTTCCGCACTAACACCTGTATAACCCGGAACTGAAGGAATGATATCTAGTTGAAAAATCATCCCACTTTCAAGTATTTCTTGCGACTCTTGATAAATAGGTGAAGCTAACCACTCTTCATCTGCTGTCAAGTGACCAGGATTTAAATGCCAATGGAACTGTTTTTTTGGTAAAACAGTCTCAACTAGTTGATAAACTTCTTCGCCTCTCATCCCCACTTTGATTGTTTCTAACCAATGAACAATTGCTTGAAAATAAGGTTTAGCCACTTTTTCTAAATAATCCGCTTGCTCTGACGGAAGTTGTTTTTCATGTTCGATGACAAACCCTGTTCTGCTAGATAGACCACCTTTAAACCCAGTAGTTAAAGACAACGCATCCCCAAGTTTAATTGTTTTATCGGTTGGGTAAAGATTAGCATATTCGAAACGTTGCCCTGTCGCAGCAATTGTCACTACCGTGTTCGGTTGTCCTTTTCCATTTAACAATGCTCCAATTTCAGACTCTTTTACACCTACTTCAATCTTGTTTAGTGCTTGTAACATGCAACTAGAAGCTAGATTGGCACCAAATTCATAATGAGCGATCTCATTGGCGTTATTTGTTCTCCGTATTCCTTTTTCCCCGATCAACAGCGAACTAGCATTTAGTAGTTCAGTCGTTTCACCTTTTGCTTTTTCGATTGCTTCAATAATAAAGTGAGGAACATCGAATAGCTTGGTCGCTTCTTTCTTCCGTGTAGTAAACATTTTCCAACCAACTACCCCGATTTTTTTCTTTTCAACGAACCCTAACGAGGTAAATAATTGTTCTAAAGGTTGTTCGTGATCCATTGGTTGATTCGGCAATGAAAAAGGTGGATAATGAACCAATTCTGATTGGATTCGTGCATGTTTACATAGTTTCAGATTTTCATTTCCCAAAATCAAGGTACTTTTTCCACTATCTTCCATAACAAATAATCCTTCTTCAAACCGTGGAATAAATCCCGTAAAATATTCAAAATTGCTACCATGCTCACGATCTGCATAAATGATTAGTGTGTCAATCGCTTCTTCTCTCATCCTTTGTATCATTCGTTTTTTTCTCATCTCAATCGTTTCATCTGTTAAGAAAACCGGTGAGACATCTGCAAATTTTTTCGGCTCAGTCAACACATCTAAAATTATATTTTTCTTTTCCATACTTACTCCTTTATTGATCTAATATAAGACATTCCACCTGATTATTTATCAAAGCTTGTTGCAACTGCTTGCTGGGAGGTTGATCTGTTACTAGAAAATCAATCTCTTTTAAATCACAAACCTTAAAAAAACCGGTTTTATCCATTTTTGTATGATCTGCTAAAGCAACCACCGTTTTTGCCTGTTTGACCATTTGGCGTTTGACAAGTCCTTCTTCTTCCGTATGGATGAATATCCCCTCAGACGACAAAGCAAAAACACCTAAAAATGTATAGTCTACACTGTATTGTTTTAATTTCTCAATAGTATCTGCGCCATGTAAAAAAAGTTGTGTTTTGTGCAATTTTCCCGGCAATAGCGTAATCGTAGTTGCTGACCTTTTCGCCAACAGCATCGCATGAGTCAAAGAATTAGTGATAGCTGTCAAAGGTTTCATCCCTATTTGATTGATCACACTTTCTACAGTAGTGGAGGAATCGAAAATAACCGATGAATTGTCTTTAATGATAGCTGCAGCGGTTTTTCCTAACTGAAGTTTCACTCCATTTAATTTAGTTGAACGTTGCTGGTAATCAAAAATAGTTGCTTCTCTTTCTAATAAAATCGCTCCGCCGTGTGTTCTGCGAACTATATTTTTTTCTTCTAACTTCATTAAATCACGTCTGATCGTGTCTTTAGATACTTCCAGCTGTTCTGCTAAGTCATCAATCGCAGCATTTTGTTTTTCTTTCATGATTTTGATTATTTTTTTCAAACGAATTTCCCTCAGCAAGAAACCGCCTCCCTTATGTCACTTTACTACAGTTTGCAACACTTTGCAATATTTTGCAATTTATCGCATTTTGTCGCAAAAAAATCGCCAAATGCAATCAAATGATTTGTGCTATAATAAGCAGACAACGATGATTCCGTTACTGATATGAAAAAATCTTATATAGGAAAGTAGATGAATCTATGAAAATCGTTCCTCCAAAAATTTCTCCCACATTACCACTTAAGCCCTTTTCTACAATCTATTCCGAAGAGGAACCAATGCTTGAAATGTGCAAAGTAGTCAATGACGAAGCAATCGAAGCATTTTTCGATCGTCCACGTTTTTACAATATGGAATTTGATCACTGTCAATTTACAAATAGCGATTTTAGTCAGGTCGAGTTCGTAGATGTTCGCTTTACAAATTGTGATCTTTCCAACGTCAATATGCCAAAAGCCTCTATCCACCGAGTAGAATTTATCAATTGCAAACTACTTGGGACAACCTTTCAAGAATCAACGATTAAAAACGTTACTTTTAAAGATTGTCTAATCAATCTAGCTGCTTTTGGCTATGCTAAAATGGAGAATAATCAATTTTGCCATTGTTCATTGGAAAACGCCGATCTTTATCATTGTCACTTCAAAGGAATCATTTTTGACAATTGTGAATTGAACGAAGCGAATTTTCAGCAAACCTCTTTAAAAGGCGTTGATTTAAGCTCCTCTAATTTTGAAACATTAGGCATTACGATCAATGAATTAAAAGGTTGCCAGGTCTCAACCTACCAGGCCTTAAAATTCTCTACATTGTTAGGTCTAATTATAAAAGAGTAAGTGAATAACCTAGGTTTAATTCCCTAGAAGTAATACGATGAACACCATAAAAAGGTCATGAAAGATACAGTAAGCTCTGGTTTGTTCGGAGCTATTTGCTTCTTTCATGACCTTTTTGAACTATCTTTCTTGGATCTAATACTTATTAAACAGACTTCACTGTTTCATCTTTATGTTTACGAGCGGTAATCACGTAAACGATAACCAACACCAATTTCAGTAATGATATATTCAGGCTTCAACGTATTTGTTTCAATTTTTTTGCGGATATTTGACATATTGACTCGCAAAATTTGGGAATCTTCGCTGTATGGTCCCCATACTTGGGTCATTAATGTTTGGTAAGTGACTACTTTACCAATCTGCTCAAATAAACATTTAAGTAATCGATATTCATTTTTTGTTAAATGGATTTCTTGGTCATTTTTATAAACCAACTGCTTATCAAAATCGATTTTCAATGCATTATTTACTACGATCAACGTCTGTTCTTCTTTGGTTTTCTTATGGCGTAAAGCTGTTCTTATACGAGCTAGAAGTTCGTTAGTCCCGAAAGGTTTGGTGACGTAATCATCTGCTCCTAAATCAAGGGCGGCTACTTTTTCATTTTCGTCCTTTCGTGCAGAGATCACCACGATCGGAAGATCCATCCGTTTCCTCAATATTTTCAAGAGATCCATTCCATCAATATCCGGTAAACCTAGATCAAGTAAAATGACATCAAATGTTTCTGCCTGTAAAGCAGTTAAAGCTTCCATCCCATTTGCTGCTACCGTTAATCTATATTGTTCTCGCTCAAAAACCACTTCCATGAAGTCGGTAATATTGGGATCATCTTCAATCAATAAGATCATCTTATTCATAAAAAACTCCTTACTTTAAATAGATTCGGACAATCGTTTCCCCATTATCGGCAATCATCTCCATTTGTCCGTTATGAGCACGAATGATCGTGTTGACAATACTTAACCCAATTCCCAATCCGTTTTTAGAATCAACAGGCACCTCATTTGGTTGAGTCAGATTATTTTGGATTTTTTGAAATTGTTCGATAGGAATCTCACCCTTATTTCTAATCTCAATCCTCGTTTCTTCTCCATTTTGGCTCACAGTCAATCGTACAGGTTGCTGTTTTTCACCGTGTCTCAAAGCATTCTCAATCAAATTGAACAAAGCTTGTTCAATTAAAATAGGATCTGCTTGGATGAATAGCATGTTTTCTGGTAATACGACATCTAATTGGCTATCTGGATACACTTTTTTCAAATGACTATACACAGCTTCGATAATTTCTTCAATCGGTTCCGCTGATTTATTCACTTTCATTGTATTCATATTGATCCGTGTAATCGATAATAAATTTTCCACCATTCGAATCAACCATTGGGACTCATCTTGAATATCTTGCAATAATTTTTGTTGGGTTTCTTTCGACACACTTTTTTCATTGTTTAACGTCTCCGCAATCCCTGAAATTGCCGTTAATGGTGTCCGCAAATCATGCGAGACCGCTCGGAGCAAATTGCTGCGGACTCTTTCTCGTTCATTCTCAAGTTCGATTTGCTCTTTCTCATTTTTCAATTGATTTTGTTCCAGAATCGTTGCCAGTTGTGTAATGAGCAACTTTAAATAGTTTAGTTGATCGTTTTGTAGGTCGTGGGAATGACTTCGTTCCATTCCTAAAACAGCTACGACTTTTCCATTAGTAAGGATCGGTAAATAGAATCCTTTTGCTCCTCCGAGGGTATCGGTTCCATTTCCTGCTTCCTGTTGATTTTTTGCTGTCCAAACAGCTACTGCAATTTCTTCACTGATATTAAGTCTTGATTTTTTCCGATCGACACGATGCACACTTTTCACTTGTCCTTCAGAATCAAAGAGAACCACTTCCCGATCTAACAAACGTGAAAGATACGTCGCAGTAATATCAAAAATTTGTTGTTGATCTTGTGCCAACACATATTGTTTATTCAATTCATAAAGAATTTCCATTTGATGCTCTTTTTCCATAGAATAAACTGCTTGTTTTTTTAACCGCACCATTAAGTTACTAATCATCAGAGCAACTAAAAACATGATCAAAAGAGTGAACGGATAGCCTTGTTTATAGACTGTCAATGAATAAAGCGGCTCAACAAAAAACCAATTGAACGATAGTACACTAAGGATTGATGCTAAAGCACTCCAAAAATAACCGGAAGTCATCCGAGCGACTAATAAGACGAAAAAGAGATAGATCAACATCAGATTTTGATCACCGACGTTCAAATACTGCATCAACTCAGTAATTAAAGTGGCACAAAAAACAGCACCTAATGCATACCCTAGATCTTTCCCGCCGCCTTCAATGATTTTTCTTGTATGAAATAAAAAAGACGGTCTAGTTTCTTGAAATGGGATCAAATGGATCTCTGTATCATTCAATCGCTTCAGCAATCGGTTTTCAAACGATTCTAAAAATAATCGTTCATACCATGGTTGTCGTAGATTCTTTCCCATGATAATATCTGTAATACCAGTCATTTTAGCGTATTCAACGATCGTTTCAAAGCTTCCTTCTTCTTCCATACTGATCACTTCTCCACCAAGTTTGTCGGCAAGTGGTAAGTTTGTCGGCGTGTCTTCATGTGAACGAATCTGAATAACGACCCATTGCGCACCTAAGCCCTGCGCTAATCTTGCAGTCCAACGAATACACTTTTCTGCCATTTTAGGAAAATCGTCATTAACAATAGTCAACAACTTGCTTTGGATTCGATTGGTTTGACTACTAACTTGATTGATATGGTCGGAAGCTCTTTGGATCGCTAAACCTCTCAGATGATTCAACTTTTGTGGGGTAAAAAAATTTTTTAAGGCTCGTTTTGCATTTTCGTTGGTATAGATCTTTCCTTCTTCTAACCGTAAGATCAATTCTTCCGGCTCAACATCGATCACTTTCAAAGATGCTTGTTGAAAGAAAGTGTCTGGCACGGTTTCTTTTACTTCCACACCTGTTACATTAACAACAACATCATTCAAACTTTCGATATGTTGCACATTAATCGTTGTAAAAACGTTGATTCCAGCATTCAGTAACTCTGCCACGTCTTGGTAACGTTTCTTATTTCTTGAACCATGCGCATTGGTGTGTGCTAATTCATCGATCAAAACTACTTCGGGCTTTCGCTTGATCAAGCGATCAATATCAGGTTCAAATAAAGTGATTGATTTGTAATTGATTTCTTTGGGTGGGATCTGAGGCATACCTTCGAGTAGTTGATTCGTTTCTGGTCGATCATGAGGCTCAATATAGCCAATCACGACATCTTTACCTAAGGCAAATAATTCTCTAGCTTCTAAGAGCATCGCATACGTTTTACCGACACCAGCCGCAAAACCAAAGAATACTCTTAGTTTGCCCTTCTTCCCTTGCTGTCCTTGCATAAAATCTTCTGATACACTCGATAACGACATCCTTTCCCCCTCCAACTTATCCTTTATGTAAGTCTGAGCCATTTTCCGATTGGCTAAAACCAATCAAGAAAATGGCTAGAACCGATTATGAATCAGACATCTGATCTAACGAAAGATTCAATTGTAATACATTAACGTATTTGCGATCTGAAAACCAATCCTTATGGCTGTTTTTTTCTATTATAGCATAGATATCCGCTTCTTTAAGACCTCGCTCTTGAGCGATTTTTGACACTTGAAAATTGGCTGCTTCCACACTGATATCCGGGTCTACACCACTTGCCGAAGCAGTCACTAGATCCACCGGAACTTCTTTTTGCGCTGGGTTTTCTTGAAGTTGTTTTTTCGTTCTCTGTTCCACACGTGAAGCCTGTTCCTTGGATACCGGTGACAGTTGGCTAACTTTTTCATTCCGTCCAGAAAAATAGCGAGTTGATTCAAAAGGTTGCCCAATCAACTTCGAACCTATGACTTTCCCATCATTGGTAACTTGGCTACCATTAGCTTGTTCATTGAAAAAAAGTTGACCGACCCCGGTAACTAGTAATGTATAACCCCCTCCAAAAACAAGTAAACTTAACAATAAAAAACGAATACTTCCCATAACTGTTTTTCGCATCACTTTTCTCCTTTACAAAATCACGAATGATAAAATGACATCAATCAGTTTGATAAAAATAAATGGTGCAATGACTCCTCCTAATCCATAGACAAGTAGATTATGTCGCAGGATTTGGCTAGCTGGTTTTTCTTGGTAAGCAACACCTTTCAACGCTAATGGGATTAATGCCACAATCACCACTGCGTTATAAATGACCGCAGATAAAATAGCTGTTAAAGGCGTACTAAGTCCCATGATGTTCAATTGATCTAGTTGTGGATAGATGCTATAGAATAAAACTGGGATCACCGCAAAATATTTAGCAACATCATTGGCAATACTAAAGGTCGTTAACGCTCCCCGAGTCATCAATAGTTGTTTGCCGATTTGAACTACTTGCAGGAGCTTCGTAGGGCTTGAATCTAAGTCGATCATGTTCCCTGCTTCTTTGGCAGCCTGGGTTCCTGTATTCATTGCCATCGCTACATCAGCTTGTGCTAATGCCGGAGCATCATTCGTTCCATCACCGGTCATTGCTACAAGGTGACCTTTTTCTTGGTACTCACGGATTAATTCCATTTTGTTTTCTGGTGTTGCTTCTGCCAAAAAATCATCAACGCCAGCTTCTGCTGCAATCGCTGCCGCCGTCATGGGATTATCCCCTGTGATCATGATCGTTTTGATTCCCATTTTCCGCATATCTGCAAATTTTTCTTTCACACCATTTTTTACAATGTCTTTGAGATAAACGACACCTAAAACTTGGTAATTTTTGACAACTACTAATGGGGTTCCCCCTGCACGTGCGATTTGAGCCACTAATTGATCGCATTCTTCAGGATAGGTATGTCCATTTGCTTCCACGTATTTTTTCATAGTGTCAGCCGCACCTTTACGAATTTCGTCCCCGCGATAATCGATCCCGCTCATTCTTGTTTTGGCACTAAAATCAATAAATTTCACCTCAGATTGCTGAAATTCACGTTCCCGTAGATTGAATCGTTCTTTGGCTAAAATCACAATGCTTCTGCCTTCCGCTGTTTCATCTGCCAAAGAGGAAAGTTGGGCAGCATCCGCCAGTTCTCGTTCACTCACTTGATGAACTGGTAAAAATTCACTTGCACGTCGATTGCCCAGCGTAATCGTTCCTGTTTTATCCAATAATAAGACATCGACGTCTCCTGCCGCTTCGATTGCCCGACCACTCATGGCAATGACATTTTCTTTTGTCAATCGACTCATACCAGCAATACCGATCGAAGAGATCAACGCACCAATTGTCGTGGGTGCTAAACAAATCAATAACGCAATCACAATGATTAAAGAAAGCGGGCCACCTTTTCCTGCCAGCAGACTACTAAAGTGAGTAAACGGGATCAGCGTAATCGAAACTGTTAAGAAAATGATCGTCAAAGTGATCAAAAAGATTTGCAGTCCGATTTCATTCGGTGTTTTTTTTCGTTGGGTGCCTTCCACCATCGCAATCATTTTATCTAAAAATGATTGCCCGTTTTCAGAAGTGACCCTTATCACTAAATAATCAGAGACGACTGTCGTTCCTCCTGTCACAGCGCTTCGATCCCCTCCGGATTCCCGAATGACTGGTGCTGATTCTCCAGTAATGGCACTTTCATCGACGGAGGCAGCCCCTTCAATAACGTCCCCGTCTGCTGGGATTTGTTCACCTGCCTGGACATAAACCAGATCGCCTTTTTTCAAATCAGAAGAACGGATCTCAATAAAATTTTTTTCTTGCACATCTTCTAAACGGGTGATCTTATAGGTCATTACTTCTTTCTTCGCTTGCTTCAAACTATCCGCTTGTGCCTTCCCACGACCTTCAGCAACGGCTTCAGCAAAATTGGCAAATAATAGAGTCAACCATAAGAAAACCGTAATCGCAAGACTAAACCATAACGGTACATCCATCGGGTAAAAACACAAAATGGTTGTCAAAATCGCGCCTAAATAGACAACAAACATGACTGGGTTTCTTAATTGCTGTCGTGGGTCCAACTTCTTGAACGATTGACCCACAGCCCATAAATAGATTTTTTTCATTTTTCTCACTCACTTTACTGTAAAATACTCAGCAATTGGTCCTAAGGCTAATGCTGGTAAGAAACTCAAGGCGCCGATCACTAAAATGACAATAATCAACATCGTAACAAACGTTGGACTGACGGTTGATAATGTCCCTGGACTCAACGCTGCTTTTTTCTTATTCCCCATGTTTTCTGCTAGGAATAAAATCGCAACGATCGGTAGATATCTGGAAAGCAGCATCAAGAAACTGCCTAAATAGTTAATAAACGGCGTATCTGCTAATAGACCGCCAAATGAACTCCCATTATTATTCGCTAAGGAAGTTGCACCATATAATAATTCACTAAATCCATGAGGACCTTCATTAGTTAACCAAGTGAAGACTTCACTGTGGCTGATCAAGGCCATAGCTCCAAAGAGGGTCAACATTAAAGGAGTCAAAATAACTAAACTAGCCATCTTGATGTCAAACGCTTCAATTTTTTTCCCTAAATATTCGGGCGTACGACCAACTAATAAACCAGCAATAAAAACGGCTAACAAAAGAAAAGCAAGCATGCCGTATAGTCCACTACCAATCCCACCAAAAATAATCTCTCCTAATTGCATCAAAAAGAGTGGGATCGCTCCACCTAAGGGTGTAAAACTATCTAGCATCGCATTGACCGAACCATTAGAAGCAGCAGTCGTGCTGACAGCCCATAAACTTGACCATCCCACACCGAAACGAACTTCTTTTCCTTCCATGTTGGCCGAACCTAACACTTGAGTAAAGTTTGGTCCATAATATTCACTAACTGTTACCCCGATAAACGCTAATAGAACAAAAGTGGTTGCAACGATCAAGATCGTCCGTCCTTGTTTCCATTCTTTTACCCAAAAACCTAGTGTAAAAATCAATGCAGCAGGAATGAGCAAAATGGCAATATTTTCCAAAAAATTCGCTAAAATCGTTGGATTCTCAAAAGGATAAGCTGAATTTGCTCCAAAAAAACCACCACCGTTCGTTCCTAACTGCTTGATAGCTACTTGGCTTGCTACTGGTCCTAGATACAACCACAAATCTTTTCCTTCTAATCCTTGATAAGCTAGCCCTGATTGAAACGTTTGGATCGTTCCTTGAGAGATCAATAAGATGGCTAAAACGATGGAAAGCGGCAATAAGATATAGACTAGACCTCTGGTTAAATCTTGCCAAAAATTCCCTAGTCGTTTATTTTTCACTTGAGTCAAACCTCTTAATAAGGCAATCAAAACTGCTAAACCAACACCTGCAGATACAAAATTTTGAACTGTTAAGCCAAACATTTGCGAAAAATTCGATAAGGTAGTTTCCCCAGCATAGGCTTGCCAATTAGTATTCGTTACAAAGCTAACTGCCGTATTGAGGGCTAATGGGAAAGAAAGATTTTTAACTGTATTCCCTCCCGGCAACCATTCTTGTGTCATTAACAGACCAATCAGTAAAATGAGCGAAAAAAGGCTTAATGACAATACACTAAAAATGTAGCGTTTCGCCGTCATTTCTTTCTGACTGACTGGTCCGATTATTTTATAAAATAGTTTTTCAACGGGTTGCAAAAATCGTACGCCTTTAGGTATGTTATTTTGCATGATTTGTTTAATATACCACCCAAGAGGTAACGCTAGAATTAGTAACACAAATAAAAAAAACAATCCTTGATAAATGATACTACTCATAACTCTTCCCCCTTAAATAAAAACCAGAAAAGATAAATCATTAATAAAGCACTAATCAAACCAAATATAATCATCATTTTTCCTCTCTCCTTTATGATTTGATCATACAAAAAAAGATATAAAGATAGTGTGAAACTTTAAATCGTTTCTTTACACTATCTTTATATCTCTTGATTATTTATTCTTGTCTATTTTTCTCCATTATAAAAATAGAAGAAGCGTTTCAAAAAATGTTCATCCTATTATAAAGCTTACCGCTACGTTTATACCCGTTGTTACCCTCCGAACAAATGGTATTCATAGCCTTTTTTATAACGCTACTGGTGTTGCAGTTTCTTGCAGCACTTGGTTGAGTTGTTGGATTTTTTTACTTCCTTCTTCGTTCATCCACGTCATCGCCGCTTCTTTTCCGTGTTTGACAAAAGTTTCTACCCCAGCACTCCACGTTGCCCGACCACAAAGAACCCCATTGAAGGTCGATCCTGCTGCCTTGGCAAAACGTAGTGTTTCATAAAATAATTCTGCTTCGACACCGGCACTTAAAAAGATATAAGGCAAATGGGTAGCAGCAGCTTGTTCTTGGAAAAATTTCGCTGCTTCTTCTTTCGTATGTACGAAATCCGTTTGACCATATCCTTCTACATAGTGCATGTTGACAGGAACTTCCACTTTCAAGACATCGACATTGAATCGCTCTTCAGAAAATTTCTCCATCATTTTTATGACTTTACCAGGTTTTTTCATCGCATATTCTTTTGATTGACTATCAGAAATGTTTTGATCATATGAAACTAATTCTAAAAAGAATGGTAAATTTTCTGCCTGACATTCTGAGCCGATCCGTTCGATAAATACCTGTTTTCGCTCATTGATTTCGTCACTTTCATCAACATCATAATAAAGTAAGAATTTACAAGCATCTGCACCTGCCTCTTTTAGATTCTTAACTGAACAAGTAGGTAAAAGATCAGGAAGTCTTCCAGGCACGGTACTATCATATCCCGTTTTTTCATAGGCAAGAAGTAAGCCAGCTTCTTGCGCTTTCGCTTTCGCTGCAGGCAAGCCATACTCCGGGTCTAACAAAATCGCTGACGCATCTTTTGTTAGTTGCGAAGACACGATCATCTTAAATTCTTCCAGCTCTTTAGCACTTGCTTCTTCTCCTTTTGCTTTGGTAAGCATTTTACGTAATGCACCTCGTTGATCAATTGCTAAAGCGGCAAAGATTTGTTCTTTATTCCAGAGTTTTTTTAAATGTTTCATTTTTCCATCCATTGCTTCTATGTCACGCTCCTTTTAGTCTTCGTATTCGCCCATTTCCCATTTTTTAAGAAATTTTGCAAAAAATTCCGGCTTCTCTTGCGAAGCATTTGTGCTTTCACACTGGTTGATTTTTTCGATCAACTGTTTGTTTTTATCTGTTTCTTGATATTCTGCCTGAATAAAGGCTTCGATGACATCACAAATCAAAAATTCTCCTGTGATTCTGGCACCAAAACCAATGACGTTCGCATTTAGTTGCTCTTTTGCATAGATGGCACTGGTCATATCACGAACCAACGCACCTCTTACTCCAGGTACTTTATTGACTGCATTGGTAATCCCGACACCTGTTCCACATAAACATACGCCTAAATCAACTTCTTTTTTAACTACTGCTTCTCCAATTTTTTTCCCATATATCGGGTAATGTGTGCGGGTAAAATCATAGGTCCCTACATCCACTACTTCATGCCCTTTTGATTTCAAAAAATCCGCAACTGCTATTTTTGTATCTGTTACGATGTGGTCACATCCAATTGCTATTCTCATTATCTGCTCCTTTCTTAACCCATTTCATTTAACATATCTACACGAATCTGATGACGACCACCACTATAAGATGCGGTCAAAAATCCCTTAACGATATTTAACGCAAGCTCTTTACCAACAATCGCTGCGCCTAAGGTAATCATTCGGGCATCATTATGATCTCTAGTCATATAAGCACTTCTTTCATCCGACACTTCAGCTGCCACGATTCCTTTTATTTTTGTTGCGACCATAAAGCTCCCTGCACCATAACCATCAATAGCAATCCCTAGACTTTCCGGGTGTTCTTTTAAATCTGTTGTGATAGCTAATGTAGATGCAATAAAATCTTCTGCTGGTCGAATACTTTTATCTTCTACTTCAAATCCCTCTTGCACGAGCTTATCTTTTAACCATTCTTTTAATTCCATTCCGTCGCTATCCGCACCAATGACTACTCGCATACTCATTTTTCCTCCTGTTTAGTTTTCTCATTTCTCGCTAGTTTCATTTTTAATCGGTTGATCCAATACTTTTTCTTTGCTGATTTTTTGGTACCAATAAGCACTCTTTTTAGGAAATCGTTGCTGCGTATCAAAATCTACGTAAAATAATCCATAACGTTTATTGTAACCATTCGTCCAAGAAAACATATCCATCAACGACCAAATAAAGTATCCCTCAATTCTCACACCTTGGTCGATCGCCCGTAAAATAGCGGCTAGATGAAGACGAACATAATCGATCCGCTCCTCATCATTGATTTGTCCCGCTTCAAAATGATCCTTACTCCCTAAACCATTTTCTGTTACATAGATTTTTCCATAGTTCGGATAATTCTGTTTGATCAAGAGAAGCATATCTTCCAACCCTTGTGGATAGATCGGCCAATCCCAGTCAGTCGTTGGGATTACAGGATTTGTTACCCTTTCTCCTACACCTTGCAAGGCAAAGATACTACTTCCTTTTTCACCAGTTCCGTTATGTTGGATTTTTGATGTTCCTGTATAGCCTTTTAAAAAATGACTCGCATAATAATTGACTCCTAAAAAATCAATCATTTTTGCTGCTTCTTTTAGATGATCAAAATCTTCTATTTTGAGTTCAAGCTGCGCCCCATTTGCAGATAAGATCTCATTGATCACACGCATCGTTTCTGCTGAGTATTCCCCTTTAAACGTCGCATCCAATAGAAATTGATTCGCCAAGATATGTTCTTTCTTCGCTGACAGGCTATCTTCTCTCTGATCAGTTATCCCGTACTTTGATTCTAAAATATGAACGATCCCGATCTCACCTTGGTAATTAGCTTCCTTGTATTTTTTGACTACGCGAGCGTGGGCAACCATCATGTTGTGCATCGATTGGATCGCTTTACCCAGCTCATATTGATTGTTCGGCGGAAAATGACCGATGATGTATTGACCGGCAACCACTGACCAGGGTTCATTGATCGTGATCCAATGTTTCACTTTGTCCCCGTATTCTTCAAAACAAAATTGCGCAAAGTCAACATAATCATCCACCATATTTGCAGACAACCAATCACCATCTTTAAATTGCTTCTCTGGTGTATCAAAATGGTGCAAAGTCACAAACGGCGTGACTCCATTTTTGATACAAGAATCGATCAAACGATGATAAAATTGGACACCGATCGGATCGACCTTCTCTCTCCCACTAGGAAAGATCCTAGACCAGGCAATCGAAATCCGAATGCCATTGATGCCAAACTGATGACATGCTTGTAAGTCTTCTGCATAACGATTATAGAAATCACTTGCTTGACTAGGGTCAAACGTCCCTGTCTTTTTAAGGTAATCATCCCAATAATTTTTCCCACGGTTTCCTATTGAAAGGGCACCCTCAGCTTGATAAGCGGCCGTTGCCGCTCCAAAAATAAAATGTTCTGGAAATTTATTCATCGCATCCTCCACATCATGTTAGATTTTCAAAAACAAAGTTGACCGCATCAGTAGGTGCTTTTGCAAGTTTGACGTACTCGATTCCCGTAGTAGAAACAGTTTGTGTTTTATGGTCCTTCGCACTTTCTCTCAGTTCCTCAAGCATCGAAGCCATTTGCGGAGCTAAGATAATCAAGTCAAACTCGCCAATCTGATCTTTATGTTGCCCATAAGCCATTGCCGTCGCATCCACACCGATACTCAATTCCTTCGCACCCTTTTTAATTGCATTGGCTAACATCGAACTAGTTGCTCCATTGGCACAAAGTACAAGAACATTAGTCTGATCATTCTTTTGTTTAGCAAATGCCGGTGAAACGACTGCTGATTTGACAGTTGTACTTTCCAACTGATCCCCGTGCCCTATTTCTTTTTCTTTCACTAATAATTCATTGTCATAGGCTTTGAAAAATGGATAGTAAATCGCAAAATCAACAGTTAATAAAACAATCATCAAAACGATCGATAGTCCAGCAAAACCTGTCCCTAAGATCAACCCTACTGGTCCAGGAGTTGTCCATGGCAGATTGTAGATGAATCCATTCATATCTAACACCTCAACAAAAAATTTAAAGATCCAGACATTGAGGATCGGTGCAAGAATAAAAGGAATAAAAAAGATAGGATTCAATACGATTGGTGCACCAAACAGCATGGGTTCATTCACACCAAACAAAACGGGAATCGCTGAGGCACGTCCCATTGTTTTTAACTGCTTTGACTTTGCTAGAAAAGCAAACATCAACGTAATGACCAATGTCGCACCCGTCCCACCTAGTGTGGCAACAAAGTATTGTAAGCCTTGAGATAAAATTTTCGGTGCATGTTCCCCACTTTGATACAGTTGAAAATTCATCTCTACATTTGTTATGTAGATGGCAGCAACAGCTGGCTCAACAATAGAGGGACCGTGGATACCGACAAACCAGAAAAACGCCATTGCCCCAAAAATGAGTGCTAACCCAAAATAGCCATCGGCCGCTGAGAAAATTGGTTGGAACAGCTCAATCAATTTTTCTGAAAACCCACTACCGACAAGGTTACGAAAACCCAAATCAAATCCCCAAAAAAAGACGGTCGACAGTGTAATCGGGATCAAATCCTTAAATGTCTGTGAGATATTACCAGGAACTTCCTCTGGCATTTTCACTGTCAAATTCTTGCTAACACAGAATCGATAGATATTAGGAACAATAAAACCAACAATGAACGCTGTCATCAATCCTTTGGTCCCCATGTAATCAGAAGCAAATCCACCTTCTAACGAATCAACCCCAACAATCAAGAAACCAATAAAAGCAGCGATCATGGTTGAAGTACTATTGATTTGATTCGTTTTTGGCAATTTAGTATTAAAGTTTTCTGTCAAACTCTTGGTCACTGTAGCAGCCATTAAGATCCCTAATATCCCCATGGACCCGTTATACGCTTTCATTAGAATAGACTCTATTTCTTCTCCCCAATGAAAATTGAATACGTTGGGAACATATGCTACCAATAAAAAAAAGCTTGAAAAAAGAATGACAGGGATAAGACTGATAAAACCATCCCTAATTGCTCTTAAATAAGAATTATTAGAAATTTTCTCAAAAAACGGTTTCATTTTTTCGATACGTTTGATCATTGCATCCATACCCAGACTCCTCTATGATTTTTTATAAATATTAAAGAGATGTTGAATGACATCTTTCAATAGCAACGTGGTCATTAGATGATCTTGGGCGTGAACCATAATAAACCCTACTTCAATTGTTTCACCACTCGCTTCAGCAGCTAACATTTTAGTTTGAGAATTGTGCGCTTCAACCAAACTCTGATTGGCTTCTTCAACTAATCCATTGGCTTCTTCAAATTCCCCCTTCTCTGCTTTAGCTAACGCTTCGATCAATTTCGATCTTGCTTCACCAGCAAAAGCTACCACTTCAAATCCAATCATTGCTACTGTTTCTTTATCCATTTTTCTTCCTCCATTCTCTTACAAGAACATTATATTTGTTCCAGTTTATGTTTGTTTGTGTTCGTTTTTGTCTTTTACAAACAAATAGTAACCGAATATTTTTAACATGTCAATCTATTTTCTTATACAAACCTTTAATATTTGACAACCTTCTCTGAATGTTTTATGTTTATTTCAAACAAAAAAATAAGAACCACGAAATATCAGGGAGTTTATATCATGTTAAAAGAAGAACGACAAAAATACTTATTAGCACAACTAGAGAAGAACGGCATCGTGAAAGTGGCCGATATTGTTCAAGAATTGAAAGTAGCTGATATGACTGTTCGTAGAGATTTGCAGGAATTGGAGGATAAGGGGTTAATCATTCGCATTCATGGTGGTGCCAAACTATTAAATCCTAAAACTTCCGTGATCGAACTAAGTCATCGGGAAAAAAAGGATCTTCATTTGTCAGAAAAAATAGAAATTGCCACAATCATTGCGAATCATATCCACGAAGGCGATACTGTCTTTTTAGGACCTGGAACAACGATTGAATTAGCTTATGATTTCTTGACGATTAACCACGCTAAAATCATTACCAATTCGATCCATGTGTTTAACAAATTCAAAAGTGATCCTCGATTTGAGATCATCCTGATCGGCGGCTCCTATCGAAATAAGACCGGCGCTTTCGTTGGGACGATCGCCAATGATTTTATTGCAAATATCCATGTAAAAAAAAGTTTCATTGGGGTAAATGGATTAGATAAAACATCCGTTTTCACTTCAAATGAAGATGAAGGATTGACTCAACGTTACGCATTGAACAGTGCTGAAACACGATATATCGTAGCAGATCATCATAAACTTGATAAAAAAGATTTCTATGGCTTTTATCCACTCCAAGAAGTCGACTATTTGATTACCGATTCTGCTATATCCGATAGTCAAAAAGAAACTTTTGGCAAACATGTTCAATTATTAATTGATTAAAACTCTTTCAAGTAGTTAAGGAAACGAAAAATTAAAGGAAGACAGCGCCCAAATGGCCCTTTCATCGGGTCAATCCAAACGCTGCCTTTTTCGTTTTCTTCATTTCCTTGATCAATCAAGGATCTTTATGTATTTCGATAGAATCAATATTTCATATGCTTTCTTTGATACACTAATTTTTTTCAAGAAATTTTATCCTTTATCATGATCCAGCTCAATTTTTCCGTTGTCGATCTAGCTCATTCGCTAATATTGTTTCAACAATCAACTGAACCACTAAGTCAAAACCTTCTGTCTTGATTGGCACATCCGTTTGTTGCCTAAGCTTCACAATCTCTATCTTTCTCAACGGAACAGCTGCTTTATTTTCTGTAAGAGCTCTGTTCACCGCACTGCTCAAGCCACCAATAACTGCATAATTTTCGATAGTGACCACTTGTGTTTTCCCTTTCAACTCGTTAAGGATCAACTGTTTATCGATTGGTTTGATCGTAAACATATCAATGACTTCGCAACTAATTTGACAGGACTTTAACCGCTTAGCAACATTGAGAGCTTCGTAAACTAATCTGCCAGCGACAATAATTAAAATATCTGTTCCATGCCAAACAATGTTTCCTTTGCCTAATTGAAAAGTCGTTTCTTTTTTATAGATATTAGGTATCCTTTTATTTTCTCCGCGTACATAGTGAATACCGCTCAATTGGCTAAATTCTTTGATGATCCATGCCATTTGCACCTCATCTGTTGCTTCACAAATAATTGAATTTGGGATCATTGTCATCAACGCTAAATCTTCCCCTAGTTCATTGACGCGTTCCTTTCCATTTCGATTAGAAGCGAAATATTCCCCAAAAATATTGATGGTATTTCCACCGTATCCTTCGGAAATAAATAATTGATCAAAAATTTTTCGAATCGCATGAGAATCAAAAAGATGGATAAAAGGTTGGTAGCCAGCTAAACTTAACCCCGCTGCAATACCTACCATGTTCTCTTCATCCACAGGCATGTTGAGATATCTCTTTGGGTGTTCATTTTTTAAATCAACCCAATTACTAAATGATTCAAACTTATTTTCTAACGCAACGATATTGTGGTTTTTTTTCATTAATTCATTTAATGTATCAACTATGCAAGTACGAAGTTCTTTCCTTACAGATAACGAGTTACTTAACTGAACCATTTAGCTCATCCTTTCAAGCTTTTCTTGTAATTTCAAAATTGTTTTTTCTATCTCTTGATGGAATGTTTTAGGAATTTTTTTACTTGAATCCTCATGATCGTCCATTGTTAAGTCTGATAGCACTCGCTCTGGATAACTTTCTAAAACAATACAGAAGGCTTGTGTCGTCCTCATTTTATACTCTTCAATCGCCTCATTGATTGCTTTGATATTTGTCCCATCAACGAGCAACGTATAAAACCCAGCCTTCTCTGCTTTTCTTTTCAATAGATAAGATTTCTCATACCTTTTGCTTAACTGTTCTCGTTTTCTATAACCACTATCAATAATTACCAAGCAATGATCTAATTTAAAATGAGCAATACACTGAAATACTTGCCAGCAACGTTCATCTTTTAATTCGTCTTCATCCATCACTAAATAAACATCATTTTCCTTATTTGCTATTTTTAATCCCATCGCAAGACCTGCAGCTATTGCAACACCGTTATTTAAGTCCCCGATTGTCACATCGATTCCAGGAGTCTTTGAACGATCTAACTTTTTAGGGAGTCTGTCCCCTTGATGACTCATCGTCCATAGCCACTTCTTATCAAAATACCCTAGATTAGATAAAGTACTATATAATTCCAATACCGCATGACTTTTAGCTAAAACTAATTGATCACGATTTCCCCAATCTGGTTTTTTCGGGTCAATCTTCATCTGTTTGCCGTATAAAACAGCTAACAATTTGATCATAGAAAAAGAACAATCCATTGATTCTTCTCCTCTTTGTTTAACACTTATCAAAATATCTAGTTGAATGTTTAATGCTAATTTTTCCAATTGAGTCACTTGTTTATGATCAATAGCCATAACGATTCCTCCTATAAATGAATTAGAGAATAATTCATGATGCCATACAGATTTTTCACATGATATGTATACTTGCTCTTTTATGATCTGATCAAAATAAGATGATACTCCTTAATCTACAACCTCACTGGACACTTCCCTCCTTTTGAACTGAGTGTAAAGCCATTTTATGTCATCTTATGTCCCCTTTTCCTTCCCTACCCCTTCATATATAACATAAGTACACATCTCATAATATATTCAGTATATTCATTTATAAAATAAAAAAATAGAAAATATTTAATAAGATAAATTTGTTATAATAAAAACAAAAAGTCTGTTATCATAAAAAAATATTACAACAAAAAAATTACATTATCAATATTAAGAATAAAGATACATATAATAAACGAGATACACCTTCCTATTAAAAATGTTATTTTAAAATAACGATAAAAAATTTTTATCTTATTCCATTACCAAACTACCTCACTGAAACCGGAGTAAATTGTTTTGTTAAAAATGAAAATGACTCACCCTATAAAAACTCTTTCGGTATTTCCCATCTAAATATTCCGATCCCTCTTCAATCTCACTGCTCCTAATCATTTTAGGCTTTTTGATTTCCGGCTGTACTAGGACATACTGGTGCGTTGGTTTACTCATTGAATCTTCTATTTTCAAAATAATTTGCAGTTGTTCGTATAGCTAAATGAAATTTCTTGCTAATGTTCATTCAATCGTTGCTTGAACAATTAGTAAAAACATAGAAAAACAATCAGGTATCTAATTGACATTCCGCCGTTTTCATTTACGTGGAAAACAGGATCTATTAATTAAGCACCTTCGCACTCATGGTACTTAATTGAAGAAAATTCGTGAAAAGATCGTGCCTAGAACAGAAAAAATAAGCCTGACTTTGACGTAATGAATCAAAATCAGGCTTACTTTCTTTTTAGGTTAATGATTGTTTCAGACCTTTCATTTTCCAAAAGAATACGCTACGCTCTCAACTACTATCCCAGTTACTAATCAATGTGTGGTAGTTAAACAATTCGTGCACAATACTGAAAATGGCTTCTGGTTTTTTGAACAAAGCGATGAGCTATTTATAGCCAGTAGATCTATGGGAACAAATAAACGAACACCAAGCGTTTTTTGTGTTTCTCTTGAGGTCGTGAAAAGAGTGTTTTGACCTGAGCGCTCACCAAGTAAAAACTGCGACGAGTAATCGCAGGAGCATTAAGGATGAAAATCTCGAAACAGCTTCCCATGTTTTGAGATTTTTTGACTTATCGCCGAAGGTCAGCTCTTTGAACACCGTGAATCAGAGGTCGTGAAAACATCCGGTAGCTCTGATGACAATAAGAAAGAATTTTTTGAAACAGCTTCTCATGTTTTGAAAAATTCAGGCTTATTTCAAGGAGCTGATGTTTGAACACCGTTTAGCAAGAGGCTGTGAAAGAAGCGTTTAGCTCCGAGCGAATAAGCGATGATTTTTTAAAATAGCTCCTCATATTTTAGAAAATCATCGCTTATTGTTGAGGAGTTGCTTCTTGAACGCCGTTTAGCAAGAGGCTGTGAAAAGAGCGTCTTGACCTAAGCGTTAAGGATGAAAATCTCGAAACAGCTCCTCATGTTTTGAGATTTTTTGACTTATCGCCGAAGGTCAGCTCTTTGAACACCGTTTATTCGTTTTTAGAGATACTAGAAGATACTGAGAGAACTTTTGTCCCAGTCCCGATGCTTATTTGAACAATCCCATTGAATGAATAACTCTATGATTTCTAGATAAAAGATTTTCAAACAAAAATACAAGTTTTTTCACTCATTTTTTGCTATACCAATCGATCAATATCATACTCAAACCCATTTTGATTGCTTAACTGTTTGTAGAACTCACCACTTTTCTTGATCGTCCGTTTTTGGGTTGGCAGATCAAGAGAAATTAGTCCATAACGGTTCTTATATGCATTGATCCAGGACCAGCAGTCAATAAAGGTCCAAAGATGATACCCTTTGATATTACAGCCGTCATTGATTGCTTTCCAAAGATAGGCGAGGTGATCTTGGATATATTCGATCCGGTAATCATCAATCACTTGCCCACTTTCATCCATAAAGCGTTCCTCATCTGCTACGCCCATCCCATTTTCAGAGATAAAGGATTCGATATTCCCATAGTTTTCTTTGATATCCATGCATAAATCATGGATACCTTTTTCATAAATTTCCCAACCACGATATTCATTCATCCGTCGTCCCGGCATCACATGATTCTCAAAAAACCAATCCGGTAAGAACGGACCCTCTTGATTGATTGCAGTTAAACGAGCCTTCACACGACGTGGTTCATAATAGTTCAATCCTAAGATTTGTGCCGTGTTCTCTTTGATACAACGCAGGTCTTCCTCGGTATAATCCGTTGGCAATTGATCATATTCACGTAAAAGGTTAATTAATTTTTCTGGATAAACACCCTTGACCATTGGATCTAAAAAGCTGCGAACATAAAAAAGATCCGCAATTTCAGCTGCCTTCACATCAGCGGGGATTTGACTCCTTGGAAACGTCGGGCTTAAATTCAAGATAACACCTATTTTACTGTTCAAATTCAACTCTTTGTGTGCTGCAATTGCTTTCGCGTGAGCCAAAATAGTAAAGTGAGCCGCTTGCGCTCCTCGTTTGAAATCAATCAAATTTGGATAATGGAAGTCTTCCAAATATGACCCTAAGATCGGCCCCAACGGTTCATTGAAAGTGAACCAGTGGTAGACGAGATCGCCAAACTCCTTGAAACAAGTAACTGCAAATTGCACATATGCATCGACAACTTCCCGTGATTCCCAACCGCCTTTATCCTGTTGGGCTGCTGGCATATCAAAATGATAAAGATTGGCGAATACTTTAATACCATTGTTATTCATCTCAGTAAATAAATCCCGATAAAATTCAACCGCTTTTGGATTTACCTCCCCTACTCCATCATTTGGGAACATCCGCGCCCAAGAGATCGAGACCCGAAAGGAATTATGTCCGGTTTGCTTCATCAGTTGAACGTCTTCTTTATAACGATGAATGTGATCTGTCGTAATTTCTGAACTAATCCTTTGATAAAAACGGTATGGTTGTTCTTTGTACCAACGTTCCCAAACCGTTTCGGCTTTTCCAGTTTCACCACGACCTTCTGCTTGCTCAGCTGACCAAGCAGAACCCCACCAAAAGTTTTCTGGAAATGTTAATTGTTGTTTGTTCATTGTATCCTCCTAAAATGACATTCTCTTGAGTACTACTCCATCATAACACCGCTTCCAATAAATTGTAATATTTTTTTATTAAAAAATATATACTTTTTATAAATGTTAATTGTTTTACCCTTTAAAGATTGCTAAAATTAAAGAAAGGTATATAATTATTTATATCTTTACGCGGTAACTATAGGAGGGAAAAAATGAAGAAGAATGCGAAATATATGGAAGTTTATTCTGATGTAAAAAAGAAAATTGAAAACGGTACTTACGCAATCGGTGAAAAATTACCAACTGGTTCCGAATTGGCAAAACAATATCATACGAGTAAATTGACAGTAAAAAAAGGATTAGACATGTTAGTTTCTGAAGGAGTTTTACATAGTCGAAGTGGATTTGGAACCGAAGTTTTGCGCAAACCGATCCATAATTCGAAAGTTTTCGGTCCAAGCGAAGGTTTTATGAGTGTAGTTGGCGAAGAACATGTAGACTCTGAAATTCATATGTTTTCAATTGAATTACCGTCAAAAAAAATAGCAGAGCGATTACAGATTAACGACAAGGAATACATTTATAATATTGTTCGCAGTCGTTTTGTCGATCAACAACCCTATTCATTGGAACAAACTTTTATGCCGCTATCAATTATTCCTGGTTTGGAACCTAAACACTTGAAAAAATCGGTTTATTCCTATATTCGCAATGAACTGCAGTTAGAGATCAATGCTTCTCACGTTTGGATGAAGGGCGTACTGGCAACCGAGTTTGATGCAACTATATTAGGAATTGATGCCGGAGACTTTATGATCGAAGTTGAAAAAAGTGTTTCTTTGGCAAACGGGACTCCTTTTGAATACTCCATTACAAGGCATTTGTATCAAGATTTTGTTTTTGAAGCCGTTTTTGTTGAAAAATGATTGAAAGAGCTGAGGAAATCAGCTCTTTTTTTTGCCCTTTTTCATTAAAGTATATAATTTTAAAAAAAGTTATTTACTTTTATCAAATTCCGTTCTATTATTGAACTACGGTAAGTGCTTACAAATAAAAAACAAGGAGAATATACCATGAAGAAAACAAATAAGAAGGAACAGGTGTTTGAACGATTTGGTATGATCGCATCGAAGCTAGGAAATCAAATTCATATGCGTACATTACGCGATGCATTTGCAACATTCATGCCATTTATGATGTTAGCTGGATTCGTGACTTTGATTAATTACGTTATCTTAGAACCAACTGGTTTTATGGGTAAAATTGTTAAACCCGAAACATTAATGAAAGTTCAAGAAATTGGCATGTCGATCGCCAATGGAACATTGAGTATTACGACGCTATTAGTTGTAGCTGCAGTTTCTTATCATATGTGTGTTAGCAGAAATTATACAAATCATATCGCAGCAGTTTTAGTTTCGATCTCAACTTTCATCGTTTTAACACCAATGAAAATGATGTTCACTCCGGAAAATGCAAAAAAAGCGATTGAAGTAACCGGAGTTATTCCAGGTTCCCATACAGGTGCATCAGGAATGTTTGTCGGAATCTTTGTTGGATTAGTAGCTACTGAGCTATTCATCAAATTATCTACAAATGAAAAATTGCAAATCAAACTATCTGGAAATATCCCGCCCGCAGTGTTGAAGTCATTCAATGTATTGATCCCGATCATGATTACTGTTACTGGTTTTGCGATTCTATCTTTCGCTGTCAATCAGTTATTCAACATGGACGTAAATGGCGTGATCACTAAAGCGATCACGGGACCTTTAAGTCACATCACAACTGGTTTACCTGGCTTTATCTTAATCACATCAATCGCCAATTTATTCTTTGGTTTTGGAATTCATCAAGCTGTAATTTCAGGTTCTTTACTTGATCCGTTCTTATTACAAAACATGCAAGAAAATATGGCAGCTTATGCAAACCATGAACACATCCCACATATTATCAACATGGCTTTCAAGGATACTTTTGCTGTTATGGGTGGTTCAGGAAATACGATCGCCTTATTGATTGCGATTTTCATATTCAGTCGTCGAAAAGATTATAAAGACTTTGCTAAACTATCGGTAACACCAGCGATGTTTAATATCAGTGAGCCGATCATCTTTGGATTACCGATCGTATTTAACTTGAGTCTAATTATTCCGTTTGTGTTAGCACCAATCTTCTCATTAGTAACTGCCTACTTTGCGACTGCAGCCGGCTTAATCAATCATGTGGTAGTTCAGATACCGTGGACCACACCACCAGTTATTTCAGGATTCCTTGCGACAGGTGGAGATTGGCGAGCAGCAGTATTGCAAGTTCTAATCATTGCGGTTAGCGTATTTATCTATCTACCATTCCTACGAATTGATGAACACGTAACGGCAAAAATGGCTCAAAAGGAAGCTGAAATCACTAATCAATAATTGACACCTCCACTCCTAAAAAAGTGGCCTTTCTCGTTTAGTAAATATGTAAAAAAACGTCCTCAATTCTCTTAACAACCGACATTTGGGATCATCGTTGCATTTTGAATAAGTTGAAATTATGAGACTGATGAATCAGAACAGATTTTTCAGTCTCATTTTCAGTTAACTTGCCAATGACAAAACGATTGTTAGTAAAAACATTCAAAAAAAGTTCTTATTATTCAAGGACTGTCGCAATTTATATTTTTAGACACTCTCTAGCAGGATTTTTTTCTGATCTCTTTAATACGCATAGCGTTTGCGTGTAGTACATATAAACTTGATAAGCTGATTACGTTCACCTACCAGATCTGTCGCCCCTTTGGTATGAATAGGACTGTCATCGTGTCATCTGATTGACGTATATTTAAGATATACCAAAGTGACTCGACTTTTTGCTCCTTGTTTGCCACTCTTGCAAATCTATAATGTCAAACAATCTAGATTTACTGCTTATAAAAATAATCAAAAAAAGAACCCTTGAAAATCAAGGGTTCTTCCACTATCAGATAACGATAGATTAACGACGGATTTCTTTGATACGAGCAGCTTTTCCGTGTAATGCACGTAAGTAGTACAATTTTGCACGACGTACTTTACCGTAGCGAACGACTTCGATCTTTGCAACACGTGGTGTATGCAATGGGAATGTACGTTCAACGCCTACTCCGTTAGAAACTTTACGTACTGTATAAGTTTCGCTGATTCCAGCTCCGCGGCGTTTGATTACAACACCTTCAAATAACTGGATACGTTCACGTGTACCTTCGACAACTTTCGCATGAACACGTACAGTGTCACCAGGGCGGAAAGCTGGGATGTCAGAACGTAATTGTTCTTTTGTTAATTCTTCAATTAATGGATTCATTGATCTTTTCTCCTTATTCCAAACATTCTTATGAGTTTTCCCTCACAGCGGAACATCGTAATAGTTAAGTGCTTTTGCACTCACCATAAAATATTATCACACTATCAATTTAGTGTAAAGAGTCATATTGATATTTCTTATTCTATTTCGTCTGATTCTTCTTTTTTGACTTCTTCTAACAATTTCAGCATTTGTGGAGTCATTGATAATTGTTCCAATAAGTCAGGTCGGCGTTGATAGGTT
This sequence comes from Enterococcus sp. C65, assembly GCF_040887165.1. Lineage (NCBI taxonomy): Bacteria > Bacillati > Bacillota > Bacilli > Lactobacillales > Enterococcaceae > Enterococcus > Enterococcus sp. C65. Next base: position 43,262 of record NZ_JBFOFG010000006.1, read on the forward strand.
CTTCTTAAGGATTCTTTCAGTTGCCATTCTTCAATCAATTTATGGTTTCCATTTGTTAAAACTTCTGGGACTTTCATCCCGTTAAATTCTGCTGGCCGTGTATATTGAGGATGTTCCAATAATCCCGTTGAATAAGAATCTGTTTGAGCGGATGTTTGATTTCCTAAAACATCCGGTAGTAAGCGGACTGTTGCATCAATCATCACCATTGCGCCAAGTTCGCCACCAGTCAAGACATAATCACCTAAAGAAACTTCATCCGTAACTAGCGAACGGATTCGTTCATCATAGCCTTCGTAATGTCCACAAATAAATACTAAATGTTCTTCATTCGAAAATTCTTCCGCCATCGCTTGATCAAATCGTTTACCAGCTGGATCCAATAAAATCACACGTTTTTTTGTTTCAGGATTTGCTTGTTCAATTGCTTTGATATTGTCATAGATAGGTTGGACTTTTAACAACATCCCTGCCCCGCCACCATATGGATAATCATCGACCGTTTGGTGTTTATTATCGGAATAGTCTCTAAAATTAGAAACATTGATCTCTAACAATCCTTTATTGACCGCTTTACCGATGATCGATTCACCCATTGGTCCTTCAAACATTCGTGGGAAGAGTGTTAAGACATCAATTTTCATCATCGATCAATCCTTCTGGAATCTCGACGTAAATGACCCCATTTTCTAAATCAACTGTTTTAACCACTGAATCAATATAAGGAAGCAAAACATCCTTTTTCTTTGGTCGTTGGACTACCCAAACATCGTTAGCACCTGGTGAAAGAATTTCTTTGATTTTACCTAATTCATTTCCATTTTCCTCAACGACCTTTGCTCCAATGATCTCATGATAATAAAATTCATTTTCTGGCAACTCGATCGTTTCTTCTTTTGAAACTTTTAAAATACCGTCTCGATATTTTTCAACATCGTTGATTGAAGGATGCCCTTCAAAACTTAACAAGTCAAAATTTTTATGTTTACGATGACTTTTGACGGTTAATTCAATTGGCGCTTTCTTCTCTTGAAACAAGGTAAGTACAGCACCTTTTTTATATCGTTCTTCTGGAAAATCTGTGGTAGAAATGACGCGCACTTCTCCTTTGATCCCTTGAGTATTTACGATTTTTCCAACATTTAAATATTCAGTCAACTTGTATCCCCTTTTCCTTTTCACACATGTTTCAACCAAACAATGGTTTTTAAATGGCTGAACGTGTTTTTGACGTATCTGCCTTATTTTAGCATGTGTGCATATGCAATTCTACTTTCTTTTCGCTTTTCTATATCATTTTCCAATCATTTATTGGTTCATAGAAACAGCCATTTTCAATGCGGAAAGAGTATCTTTGTGGGTAACAGTATAAACATTTTTAGGCTCTTGCCAGCTTACTTGTGTAGCTTGTTTGGAAGAATCATTCATTTCAACCGTAATTTTCCCGTACTTCTCAGGCGCAGGCAAACTTGCTTTTTCTAAGTAAGCAACGATTTCTTTGGCTAACGGTACAGGATCTTGTCCTTCAATATTACTTGCCCGGACACGAATACTCCAATTTCCTTCTTGCCATTCTAGAATACTAGATCCCGCCGCTCCTTGTTGATAGCCAGTGATATTGTAGCCCAAATCGACTTGTCGGCCATTTGTATCAACTGTAACTGGTCTCAAGGCATCAATTGCTTCTTGACTAGAAGCAAAACCATATTGGTAAAGATAAGAAGCCATCGGGGTTTCTTGGTTTAACTCTTTGGCATTTAAGACATAGGCTTTCGGTAGATCATAGTATAAGATCGAAAAGCCCTGTTTGGTTTCGGCAGCAGCGATGTTTAATTTCCCTGTTGTAATCGGAATCTCTTGTGGCATCGGTGTCGTTGGGTATTTTTCTTTCAGTTCTTCAAATGCGGTTTGTGCTTGTTTATTCTGTGTAGATGTTTCTGTTTTTGTAGTCGCCGTTTCCGTTGTATTTCCAGACATCTCAGAGCTTTCACTCTTTTTGGTTGTTGATTGAGTATCTGTTTCTTTGGAAGTACTATGACTCGTTGAATGAGTCTCTGGTGTCGCCGTATCAGTTGTTTCAGTAGAATTATTTGTCCCTTGACAGGCACTTAAAAGTAAAAGAGCTGGTATCAATAATGCAACTTTTTTCATAGGTATCTACTCCTTTCTATACTTTAAGGATACGCTTTCTATACTCATTTGCCAAGTAGTCACCTCAAAAAGAAAAAAGCTGTCTCGTCAAGACGAAACAGCTTTTTTTATTCCTTATGATCGATGATATTTAAACGCACTTTTTTCGGTGCATTTGTTCGTACCCCGTAAACGATCGTACGAATTGCTTTCGCAACACGCCCTTGTTTACCGATGATACGACCAATATCTTCAGGAGCCACAGTTAGGTTATATTCATAGAAGTCTTTTGACTCAGTGACTTCTAACTGGACTTGTTCAGGATAAGTGACTAACGGACGAACGATTGTTAAGACTAATTCGCTTAAATCTTTCATATCCGATCACCTTATTTCTTTGAGAATTTAGCTTCGTGGTGTTTTTGCATAACGCCTTCTCTTGAAAGGATGTTACGTACAGTATCAGAAGGTTGCGCACCTTTAGATAACCAGTTAAGAACTAAATCTTCTTTTAAAACTACTTCTGCAGGGTCTTTCAAAGGATTGTAAGTACCTACAGTTTCGATGAAACGTCCATCACGAGGAGAACGTGAATCAGCTACGACGATACGGTAAAAAGGACTCTTTTTAGAACCCATACGTTTTAAACGGATTTTAACTGCCATTATATATTTCCACCTCCATTGTTTTATTCACAAGTTGTAGTGTAACAGTTTTTTTTTACCCTGTAAAGCTTTTTTTCTTTACAGCTAATAAAAAATTTTTTCAACTCTCTTTTTTATTGAAAAAAAGAATTCCTGTCACTAAAAAGGCAGCAATCATCAAACCTGTTACCATTAAAGAAAAAGAATAGTTACTCGAATCAATCCTTTCCCCTAATGCGTTCGAAGCTGTCGTTAAATAAAAAGGAGAATACTCAGCAACTTTTGTAAACATAGATAACAAATAACAGCCAGCCACACAAATCCCTCCACAAGCTAGCACAAAATAGCCAGAAGAAATAAAGGAGGACAACCATAGAAATAAAGTATATAACCACACACCCCATAAATAATAATAAAAACTTCTTGTCCCTAATTGAACAACCAGCTCATTATCCCAATAAATAGCAGTATAAAAGTAAGTAATGAAGGAACAACCCCAAAAACCAACTGCCCAAAAAAACTGTCCCATGATCCATTTAGTAAAATAAATTTTCCAGCGAACCATCCCTTTGGTTAAAAGATTAATCAATGTTCCTTTTTGATATTCATTCGTCAAGGTCGAGCTAAACAATAACAAAAACAATAAAAGAAACATAGGCATGTTTTTATAAAATTGTCCCCAAGAAGTCAGCGCATCTACATTGACTTCCCCGATTTTCATACCAGATGCTGCTAAATTTTCTGACATCGATTGAACGATGTAGGGTGTTAATTTGGCTATCAGTGGATTCATGATCCCAAAAATGATCGTTAATGAAAGCAACAGTAATAATCTACCTGTACGCCAATTTTCCTTCCATTCTTTTTTTGAAAACGCGAGTAATTGCTTCATTTGTCCACCACTTCCATAAAAATTTGTTCTAAGGAAGGTTCTAAACGATGAATCGATTGAATCGGTAATTTGTGATCAACAATTAAAGATAGTGCACGAAGTAAGTCTTCGTTAGTTCTGCCAGGATAAATAAGGGTTTCATTTTTCATGATTGCTCCCGGCAAAAGCGATAAAAATTCTTGAGAATGTTTCACAGTTGAAAATTGGATTTCAAATCCTTCATTTTTAGGATGGGTTTTCAATTCTGCTACCGTGCCCGATAAAACGATTTCTCCTTTATTTAAGAAAGCCACTTCATCACAAATTTGTTCCACGTCTGATAGAATATGTGTGGAAAAAAGGATCGTTGTTTGCTCTTTGACACGTAATAAGATATCCAAAATTTCTTTACGCCCCAATGGGTCCAACGCCGAAGTCGGCTCATCACAAATAAACAGTTTTGGTTCATTCAGTAACCCCTGGGCAATCCCCAAACGTTGCTTCATCCCTCTTGAAAAAGTCCTAATCCTTTTTTTCTCGTGAGCCAATCCGACTAACGCTAATAACTCTTGCGTTTTTTGTTGGATTTTATGTTTAGGCATCTCGGTGATTTCCCCGCATAATTGCAAATACTCTTCGGCGGTAAGGTAGTCATAAAACATCGGAATATCTGGCAAATAGCCGATCCAGCGATTCGTTTTTGTTTGACCATAGTGAACCGTTTCATCATTAACCTTGATTGTTCCAGCATCTTTTTTTAGCAACCCCAAAATCAATTTCATCGTTGTCGTTTTCCCTGCACCATTTTTTCCAATAAACCCAAAGATCGTCTTTTCCTTGACGGTAAGGGAAAGATGGTTCAACACTTTTTTTTCACCAAAAGATTTTGATACATCGATTAGTTCAAGGATCGCCATTATGCCTCCTCCTTACCGAACACGAAATACAAGATTGGACCAACAAATTGAAATCCTATGAGAATTACGATGATCCAGAGTGTTCGACTGCCAAATCGATAATGCGTATGAGTCAAAATATGATAAAGGGCATAAAAAAATAACCCAAGTTGTATGATCACTAACGGGATCAAAAATGGTAAAAACTCGTTAATATGCATTTGTTCCACCTACCAATTTCATCTTTTTATTTGATGCTGCGTTACCCCAAGTCATGCGATGATGTGTACCGATGTTTCAATGAGAAACATTCTTTATCAAAAGTTCATGTACTACACTCTTTTCTAAAAAAATCACACAAACTCCTTCAGACAAGACTTCTATTCACTAATTATAGAAGATCCATGTCAAGTGAAGCAAATATATATACGTAATAACTACTATAAGTAGTCGAAAAAAGTAGTTAAGTTAGTCGCTATGTTCCTCAAGTGTTTTTATTTGCTGAGTTTACTTATTTTTTGTAAGATAAATATAGAAAGTTTGAAGGAGGAATTGTTTTATGACTAAAAAAATTGGATTTTTTGTAGGTAGTTTGCGTAAGGATTCGTACAATAGAAAAGTAGCAGAGGCTTTCGCTAACTTGCTACCTGAAGGATATGAAGGTGTTTTTGTAAAGATCGATGATCTGCCTTTTTATAACGAAGATCTTGAAACTCCAGAGAATGCTCCTGCTGAATGGAGTCGTTTCCGTGATGAGGTCAAGGAATTAGCAGGTGTTGTTTTTGTTTCTCCAGAATACAATCGTTCGGTTCCTGCTGTACTTAAAAATGCGCTAGATGTAGGCTCTCGTCCTTACGGTCAAAGCGCTTGGGACGGTAAACCTGGGTTAGTTGTCACTGCTTCCCCTGGCGGTATCGGTGGATTTGGCGCGAACCATCACCTACGTCAATCACTTGTATTCTTAAATGTTCCTACCTTACAACAACCTGAAGCTTATATTGGCAATATTGCAAATTTAGTTGATGAAGAAGGTCATATTGTGGAAGGAACACTCAGCTTCTTCCAAACGATTCTAGATGCTTATCTTGATTTTTTAAATAAATTAACTAAGTAAAAATTAGCTTTGATAAGCGATGGGTCGAATCAAATAGATCATATATGAAGGAAACAATCGAAAAAAGGTTGTGGCATGTCTAGCTCTGAAAAACAAGCCGAAGAATCCGAAAATAGCTTCTCCTATTTTGGAATTCTTTGGCTTGTTTTCAATACATGAATAAGACCACGAAAAAAGCGATAAGCTCCGAGCGGATCAGAAAGGATTTGTTAAAATCGCTCCTCATGCTTTGAAAAATTTTCATTCCTCTTTATGTTCTTTTTTCCGAGACTTCTCTTCCCTTTTACTAAACCAGTATTATCCACGATTACTTACATAATGCAATTCAATGAACTCTCCAAAATAATTAGTATCAACTAGTTTCAATCGTTCTTCGTATGCGCCTTCTTGAAACAATCGAATACCTTCTCCTAAAAGCACAGGTGCAATTTGGATCCACCATTCATCGATCAAATGATTTTCGATCAAAGGTTTCAACAAATTCCCACCACCAACGACCCAGACTGTTTGGTTAGAATGTTCTTTTATGTTTTTCACGAATGAAACGGGATCTTCATGAATAACTGTTGCATCATTTAATACCAATTCTTTGTTAGTAGAAAATACAAAATTCTTTTTTTCAGGATACAGATGGTCAGTTGCTAACAATTTTTTGGCTTCCTGATAAGTTTTTCTTCCCATAATCGTTTGATCAATTGTTTGATAAAAAGCCTCGTAAGTTGTTTTTTCTCCAGTTGGTGTGTCAAATAACCACTGTAAACTATCCTCTTTTGTTGCTAAGTAGCCATCTAAACTAATGGCACCATAAAAGACGATTTTCCCCATCATATTCACTCTCCTTTTCCCATCTGGCTGACTTCTTGTTTGCGAAAGCAATGATCTAAATGATCATTGACAATTCCCACAGCTTCTAAAAAAGCATATATGGTTGTGCTTCCGATGAATTTAAATCCGCGTTGTTTTAGATCTTTGGCGATTTGATCAGATAACGGGCTCGTTGTTGGTACCTCATTTTGTTCTTTATACGAGTGATTGATCACTTGATGATCCGAAAATGACCACAAATAATCCGCAAAACTACCAAATTCATGTTGGATTTTTTGGACACCCTGAGCATTGGCTACCGCTGCTTCAATTTTACGACGGTTACGAATGATCCCTTTATTTTCCATCAACTCATTGATTTTTGCTTCTGTATATTCGGCTACTTTACCGATCGAAAAAAAGTCATAAGCTTCATCAAAGGAGGCACTTTTATTCAAAATCGTTTGCCAGCTTAATCCCGCTTGATTGATATCTAACATCAATTTACGAAAAAGTAATTGATCATCATATTCTGGAACACCCCAAACTGTGTCATGATAATGTTTCATACTTGCTGTTTGCTCACCCCAAGGACATCTTCGTTTCATTCTCTTCACCTCTTAGCTTTATTGTACCATTCCTTTGTTTCTCTATCTAAAATGAGGAACGCTATGGCAGGTAGTTTTTGAATTGGGTTTATCTAGTATGCAAAAAAAGAATCGCAAAGCCAGCAGAAGCTAACTCAACGATTCTTTCGATGGATGAAACGGTAAACAAAATTCTACTATTATAATAGAAGTACGATAGACGTACGATAGAAGCTTTATTTCCGTTTTTTCTTTTTCTTTTTGTTTTTCTTGATCATGCGATTCATCGCCATTTTTCCAAGTTTTCCTTTGACACCTGTGCCAAACATTTGGTCCATTCCAGGAATATTCATATCTCCCTTAGACATTTGTTGCATCATTTTGCGTGATTCTTTAAATTGCTTAATCATGCGGTTAACTTCAACCACACTGTTACCAGAACCTGCGGCAATCCTTCTGCGACGACTTGGATTCAATAAATCAGGGTTTTCTCTTTCTGCAGGTGTCATTGAGTAAACCATTGCTTTTTTACGTTCGACATCTTTAGGATCTACTTTGACATTTTCAATCCCTGGTACTTGGTTCATCCCAGGAATCATTTTGATCAGATCCTCTAACGGTCCCATCCCCATCACTTGATCCAACTGTTCAATGAAATCATTGAAATCAAATGAATTTTCCCGCATTTTTTTCGCTAATTCTTCTGCTTTTTTCTCGTCATAGTCTTGTTGCGCTTTTTCGATCAACGTCAACATATCGCCCATACCAAGAATACGGCTTGCCATACGGTCTGGATGGAAAACTTCAAGATCTGTTAATTTTTCCCCTGACCCGATGAATTTGATTGGTGCGCCAGTCACAGAACGGATCGAAAGTGCTGCACCACCACGTGTATCACCATCTAATTTAGTAATAACTACCCCAGTGATCCCTAGTTGTTGGTTAAAACTATCTGCCACATTGACAGCATCTTGACCGGTCATCGCATCGACAACCAACAAGATTTCATTTGGTTGTGTTAATTCTTTGATTTGTTTCAATTCATCCATCAGGGTTTCATCGATATGCAGACGCCCCGCCGTATCGATCAGAACATAATCATTTTTCTTTTCTTTTGCTAATTCCATCCCTTGACGAACGATCTCAACTGGACTAACATCTGTTCCCATATCAAAAACAGGTACATCTAATTGTTGCCCTAGAACTTTCAATTGATCGATCGCAGCTGGACGATACACGTCACCTGCGATTAGTAAAGGACGTGCATTTTCATTTTTCTTTAAATAGTTGGCTAGTTTACCAGTAAACGTCGTCTTACCTGCCCCTTGCAAACCTGCCATCATGATGACTGTTGGAATTTTTGGTGATTTATTCAATTCAACAGTTTCTGCCCCTAAAGTGATCGTCAATTCTTCATCAACGATCTTAACGATTTGTTGTGCAGGTGTTAAACTTTCTAATACTTCTACACCAATCGCCCGTTCTCGAACACGCTTCGTAAAGTCTTTTACTACTTGTAAGTTTACATCGGCTTCTAGTAATGCAAGGCGGATCTCCCGCATCATTTCTTTGACGTCAGCTTCTGAAACTTTCCCTTTTTTTCTTAACTTGCTCATTGCCTGTTGAAGGCGCTCAGTTAAATTTTCAAATGCCATGATTTCTTCATTCCTTTATTCTTCAATTTCTTGGATCTGTTTCACATAATCAAGGAGAACTTCATCTTTAGGATAAGTTTCCTTTACATAAGTTTTCATTTTTTCTAATAACTGTTCCCGAACAATATAATTAGAGAAAAGATGGAGTTTCTTTTCATAATCTTCTAAAATCTTACTGGTTCGTTTGATATTATCGTATACTGCTTGGCGACTTACTTCATACTCTTCTGCTATTTCTCCTAATGAAAAATCGTCTGCATAATACAACTCCATATAATTCATCTGTTTTTCGGTTAAAAGCGTAGAATAAAATTCAAAAAGTGCGTTCATTCGGTTCGTTTTCTCGATTTCCATTCTGTTCACCTCGCAATTTCAACCATTCTTCATCAGAGAGTACGGTCATCTTTTGTTGGATAAAATAAGCAGTTGCCACACCAGTTCCAGACTTCAAGGTTCCTGAAAAACTCCCATCATAAATAAGAGAGGAACCACAAGAAGGACTTTTCGCTTTTAATATCACTAAATCTATTTCTTGCTCTTTTAATTTTTGATAAGCATGGATTGCCCCTTCTTGGTAGGCTTTTGTGACGTCTTCACCATTTGTAGTGATCACTTTTGCCTGACCATTCCAAACGTCAAATCCATCGCCACCAACGATTTCTGCTGGGGCTCTAGGAGTTGAAAGACCGCCCATTACTTCAGGACAAACCATGATCGCTTTACCTTCAGCGACCAGTTTCTTTAATTCGGGCACAGCTTTTTCTTGTCCATCATACCGACATAAGACACCGCCTAAACAAGCGCTAATTCCGATCAATTGCCACTCACTCCTTTATCCAACAAAGTGCCTTCCTATTATACCATTTATTTAGTTGGTAAAATAGTCCTTCTACTGGATTCTATGCTAAAATAAGAAATGTCTATTCATGACACTTAATTAAAAAAACCAGGCATTAGTTGATAGCTGTTTTTAAATAAACAAAAAGAATGAACGCAAGAAAAGGGAGAAGTTATGAAAAAAGTATTAGTGGTAGATGATGAACCTTCAATCGTCACATTGTTGACATTCAATCTGGAAAAAGAAGGGTATCAAGTAACAAGTGCTTTAGACGGACAAAAAGGACTGGAATTAGCACTGGAAGAACCTTTTGATTTTATGATTTTAGATGTGATGCTGCCTTCTATAGATGGTATGGCAATCACCCAAAAGTTAAGACAAGAAAAAATTGATACTCCAATTTTAATGCTAACAGCCAAAGATGACCAGGTCGATCGGATCATCGGTTTGGAAATTGGTGCTGATGATTATTTAACAAAGCCTTTCAGCCCTAGAGAAGTACTTGCTCGAATGAAAGCTATTTTTCGCCGCATCGAACCACGCCATGTCCAACAAGAAGAAGCAGAACCTGCTTACCTAACGATTGGACAGATCAAAGCAGATTTAACGAATTTCCAAGTAACCGTAGAGGAACGACCAATCGAATTAACGCCAAAAGAATTTGAACTGCTCGTTTATTTTATGAAACGAAAAGATCGTGTAATTGATCGTGATACGCTGCTAAATCGCATCTGGAATTTTGATTTTGCAGGTCAAAGTCGAATCGTTGATGTCCATGTCAGTCACTTAAGAGAAAAAATCGAAAGAGACCCTAAACATCCAAAATATTTAGTGACAGTTCGCGGTTTTGGCTATAAATTTCAGGAACCAAAACGATGAATTGGAAAAAAATTTCTGAGCGTGTCTTCTTTTTCATTCTCTTAGTGGGACTCTTTTTCGGTGGCTGGCAAATGATTTCTCAATATTTCAAACAACAAATCATCGAGCAACAAGAAAGCTATCTTTCAAAAAAAGGGCAATTGCTGATCCAGCAATTGACTATTGATGATTTATCTTCGAAGCATAATCAATCAGTTTTAACAGACTTTGTTCATCAATCAAATGAACGACTAACCTTATTAGCTCCAAATGGTACAATCCTATTCGATACGACCGATCACTCACTACGAGGGCAGCGAAATACTCGTCCAGAAATCAAAGCAGTCCTTGATGGCGGCTCACTAGGTACTTCTTTAAGAATGAGCAGTACGTTAAAGGAAGAACTATTATATGTAGCACTACCGATCAAGAAGAATGGGCAGTTGGAAGCCATTATTCGAATCGCAGAACCAACAAATGGCTTTTTGCCAAGAACAGAAAATTTTCGTCGTTGGGTCTTTTTCTTCTTTTTGGTTTTCTTCGTTGTTTTGTCCAGTATGAGCTATTATTTGGTTTATCAACGTAACCGTCCCTTGAAAACCGTGCTGCCCGTCTTAAAGAAAATGGTCAAAAACCCTGATAAAACCGAGACCATCATGCAAACTTCTGATCAATGGGAAGAACTTTACCAAACGATCAATGCTTTGAGTGAACAAATGAGTAAAGTCTATCGTGCCTATACGACCACTGAAGAACAATTGTATACTCTATTGAATGAATTAATGATTGGTGTCTTTTTGATCGATTCAGAGTCACATCTGCGGCTATTGAATCCAAAAATGCAGGCACATTTAGGGGTACATGATTATCAGCCTAATCAACGGTATACTGAGATCATTCAAGAGCCAAAATTAATCCAATTGATTCACCAAGTTACGCCAAATGAACCATTGATCCATCAAGAAATTACTATTTCAGAGGGACAACAAACATTAGACATCAGCTTACGTTACTTCAATAGTTCTGAAGAGACTGGGCAGATTCTAGGCGTGGCTTATGATCTCACAAAAGTAAGACGATTAGAAAAACTGCAAAAAGACTTCGTAGGAAATGTTTCTCATGAACTTAAAACACCGGTTACTTCATTGATCGGATTTACTGAAACACTGCTGGATGGAGCCAAAGATGACCCAAAAATATTGAATGAGTTCCTATTGATCATGCAAAAAGATGCGATTCGTTTAGATAAGCTGATCCGAGAAATCATTCAGTTATCAAAAGATGAAGAAACGGCACACGAAACGCAAACCATCCATTTAGCAACTTACTTTGAACAAATCATTCAAAGTTACCAACCAATGATCGAAAAGAAACACTTAACCCTGGAAATGCAACAGAAAGAAAAATCATTTACAACTCAAACTGAACTCTTATACCCGATCATCAAAAATCTGATCGAAAATGCAATCCAATATTCTAAAGAATCAGAGAAAATAATCATCCGTTACGAGGTTGACAACCAATTGACATTCTCCGTCCAAGACTTTGGTATTGGGATTGATCGTGAAGATCAAGAAAGGATCTTTGAGCGCTTCTATCGAGTGGATAAAGCACGTAGTCGACACTCAGGTGGTACTGGTCTAGGTCTGGCTATTGTGAAAGATTACGTCAATCTCTTGGGTGGTACGATCAAAGTGGAAAGTCATCCAGGAATGGGGTCGACTTTTACCGTCACCATCCCTCCAGCATGATCACCTTTAAATCTTCAAAAAATGAATGAACAAGTGAAATAGAGGAACAGAAAAAAATAGGCGGTTGGCATAACCGCCTATTTTTGTTTTGTCTATCTGTTAATCGTGTTTATTGTCTACTGAAAACAGCACTTTGAGCCAGAACCAAATAGACCGTTTTTTCTTTCCATCCTTCAACTGGCTGTAATTTTCGATCATTCGCGTATACTGCCGGAAAATCGAGTCCGCCGCAAAAAATAGAATCAAAAGCAACAGAATCGAAACGGGTGAAATAGCGGAGATAGAAAATAATTTATGCAGAAAGACGACTGAAAATAAGATACCTGCTGCACAAAATAAAATGATCCGCCCTCTGAATTGGTTCAATGGGTGACAAATTTTATAGAGTACGAGAAAACCAACCGCTGTCAGTAGCATCGTTGAAGCCGTGGAAACATCTGTCTTATTCAAATGCAAGATGACACCGCCTACCACTAAAGTCCCCACGACAGTCATATCTGTTAGCCCACCAGGAATGGCTTTTTCTAAGACATTCACAATAAACTTTCCTTCAATTCGATTTTTGTTTTCTTCAAGAGCAAGTAAAAACGATGGCAAACCAATCGTAAACAGACTAATCAAGGTAATTTGAGAAGGCTCCAACGGATAAGTCAGTGCAAACAAGACAGAAAAGACGGAAAGTAAGAAAGAAAAAATATTTTTTACTAAAAACAAACTAGCAGATCGTTCAATATTATTAACAACTCGCCGACCTTCTGCTACGATCTCAGGCATTCTAGAAAAATCAGAATCTAATAAGGCAACTTGCGCAGCTTGGATCGTTGCTTCGTTGCCAGAAGCCATAGCGATACTACAATCAGCTTCTTTCATTGCTAAAATATCATTGACACCATCACCAGTCATCGCGACTGTATTTTTTTGTTTAAGAAGCTGAACGAACTGCATTTTTTGTTCAGGTTTTACCCGTCCAAATACGGTGTATTTTTCCACTGCTGAGAGATAATCTTCCTCAGCAAGTTGAGAAACATCAATATATTGGTCTGCATTAGCAATGCCCGCCTGTAATGCGACAGTTGAAACGGTCTGCGGATTATCCCCTGAAATCACTTTGATTGCTACCCCTTGTTCCTTAAAATAAGCAAATGTGTCAGGGGCTTCTTTTCGAATTGGGTTGGCAATCAAAAGATAAGCAAGCGGAATCACTTCTGCTTCTAAAAGTGCTTCGCTCAATATTCCTTGGTAACTACCGAAAACCAACACACGATAGCCCTGATCAGCATATTGACTAAATTCATTTTTAACTGTTTCGAAACGTTCACGTAAAACCATTTCTGGCGCTCCTAATACATAGACCCCATCAGCAAATGTTACGCTACTGAATTTTTGTACCGATGAAAAAGGCAAGATAGATAAAGGTTCTTGATCTGTAGGCTTATTAAAGTACGTTTTGATTGCTTGCATCGTCGCATTGTCATTTGCCATAGCTTTAGCATAATCTGAAATGAGTTCTTGAATCCTAGTTGCCTGTTGCTCCGCTTGCTCATTTTTAGCAATCACTAGTTTTTGTACAGACATCTGATTTTCAGTAATAGTTCCCGTTTTATCTACACATAGTACATTAACCCTTGCTAAAGTCTCTATGCTTTTCATATCATGTAATAATACTCGTTGCTTAGCTAAACGAGCGGCACTCATTGCTAGAGCGATCGTTGTCAATAGATACAATCCTTCTGGTATCATCCCGATTAAAGCTGCTTCCATGGCTACCACACTTTCTTTGATCGTGTTGCCATTAAAAAAGTAACTTTGTGAAAACAAAGTGATGCCGATGGGAATAATAATGATCCCGATCCATTTGATTAATTTATTCAGCGAAGCAATCATTTCTGATTGTTCGCCTCCTCCCATTTTTTTTGCTTTTGCTGTTAATTGGGAGATGTAAGAGTCATAGCCAACCTTGTCTAATCGTACATAAGCCTTACCAGAAACGACAAAGCTCCCTGACATCAAATAATCATCTACTTCTTTCACGATCTCATCTGCTTCACCTGTCAAAAGTGCTTCGTTGACTTGTAATTTACCGTCTAAGACATAACCGTCTGCAGGAATCTGTTGACCCGTTTCGAGCAAGATGACATCATCTAAAACTAATTCCTCCATATCGATCTTATTGGCTACGCCGTTTCTTACGACTGTGACTTTTGCTGCATTCAGTACACTCAAATTATCTAATATCTTTTTTGAGCGAATCTCTTGATAGATAGCAATTCCCGTGTTTGCAAGAATCACTGGCAAAAAAGTCAAATTTTTATAGGAACTAACTAGACATAATAAAACTGCTAAGACGATAAAAATCAAATTAAAATAAGTAAATATATTTTGCAAAACGATTTGTTTGTTCGTTTTAAATGATGGGTCGATCGTTTCATTTGTTGCTTGAGCATGCACTCGTTCTGCAACTTGCTCATCTGTTAGCCCCTTTCGATAATCGGGAGCATATCTTGTAATATTTTTAACTGAAGTTTGATCTTTTTCAACTTCCGTTTGATGACTAAATATTCTCATTTACCGTTTACCTCGATTATTAGTATTATATTTACCTTAATACATTTGTAAAAAAAAAGCCTATGAAATGACTAATAAATATCTTTCATTACTGTCATATTCATTTGCAGGAAATAGCTAAAAAAAAGCATGCCCGTTAAAGGCACACTTTTAGGGGTAGCAGATTTGAGTACATGATTGCTTATTTTAAGTTTCCTTCAGCATCACGTTCTACTTTCATCGCAGTAATTGGTAAGTAACCGAGTTCTTTCACCGGTCCTTGTTGGATTTCGTCTGTCATCATATAATCTAAAAATTTTTGAACTTCCGGGGAAGGCTCACCATTTGTATACATGTGTTCATAAGACCAAATTTTCCAACTGTTGTCAGCAACATTTTCTTCTTTTGGTTCTACACCATCAATACTTAAAGCCTGTGTTTTATCATCCAAATAAGAAAAAGCAAGGTAGCTGATTGCGCCAGGAGTTTGGCTAACAATTTGTCGAACAGTTCCTGATGAATCCTGTTCTTGTGATTGTACTGGAGTAGCACCATCTAATCCCCACTTTTCAAAAGTAGCTCGTGTACCACTACCATTTGCCCGATTGATGACATTGATTTTTTCATCTTTCCCACCTAGTTCTTGCCAATTGGTAATTTTTCCAGTGAATATATCAATTAATTCCTGTTTTGTAATATTTTTGACGTTCGTGTCTTTATTGACGATTGGCGCCATACCTACCACCGCAACTTTATGATCCTTTATTTTACTTGCATCTACGCCTTCTTTTTCCTCAGCAAAGACATCGGAGTTTCCGATCGTCACTGCCCCAGACTCGACCTGACTTAACCCAGTACCACTTCCGCCACCTTGGACAGAGATTTGATAGTTGGGATTTTTTTGGACAAAACTTTCTTGTGCCGCATCGACTAAAGGTTGGAGCGCAGTAGATCCGACAGCCACGATTTTGACTTGATCGCCAGAAGTTGCAGAATTATTTTGTGCTGCGGAGCCATCCGTGCTACCAGAACCGGAACCACAGCCAGCTAACATAAGACCTAAAACACCTAAAGAAAATAATACTTTTTTCATTGATATACCCCTTTCTTATTTACAAGTAAATTGTAGCAATCCACTGTAAATCCTGCATATTGAAGGTGTAAATATCCAGTTAATTTATGTAAAGTTATCGTAAATCGAAGCCAAATAAAAAGGCTTCGTACTTTTTGATGTTGGTGAAATTCACCGACAAATTTTTTATGATGTAAAAACAGAGAGAAGAGCCCCACTGAAATCCTTTAAACCATGATCCGTCACGTAAAACTATTTTAACCAAAAAAAAAACACAGAAAGAAGTTTTCTTCTTTCTGGCCAAATGATTCTAGACTTTCTCTTTACCAACGTCATTTGACAAAAAGCCCAAAAATAAAGGTTAATTTATATCAAAACTAACCTTTAATCCTTTTCTTTCTTCTCTATCTACGATATACTATAATTAAATAAAGGAGCTATGCGCTAACATAGCCCTTAATGTGTAGTCCGTTCAAAGCGGATGGCATTTTTTAACAAGTTTAGAGCCTGTCTACTTCGCCAAAAGTTGAGACGGCTCTATTTTTTTTTGTTCTTTTTTGAACTTTAACCATGCTAAAATCGAATCACTAGCTTTCGCTACGGCAGTAATTACTACTGCTGCTGCTCCGATAATAGCAATGATTTGATCCAACGAGAACAAATCAGGCATTTCCTTTCTAAAGAGTACGTCCAACAAGCTAATAAGCCCATAGGCACCACGTCTCCTCAATTGGATTTGCCAAACCGCCACAAACTTTCTACAATCATCATTTGACAAAAAGCCCTATTCAAGTAATAGAATAGCAATTGGGATTAATGATTCTACTATGATTGAAGAAGTAGCAATATGCTATATTTAATGTCATGCAGAACAACACTTCGCAAACAAAGTTACTTTTCAAATTTAGATAAATGGGTTATAATAAAAATGAAAGGGCATGCTGTAACATGCCCAGTGTAGTCCGTTCAAAGCGGATGGCATATATACAAAGCTTTAGAGCCTGTCTACTTCGCCAAAAGTTGAGACGGCTCTATTTTTTTTGTTCTTTTTTGAACTTTAACCATGCTAAAATCGAATCACTAGCTTTCGCTATTGCAGTAATTATTACTGCTGCTGTTCCGATAATAGCAATGATTTGATCCAATGAGAACAAATCAGGCATTTCCTTTCTAAAGAGTACGTCCAACAAGCTAATAAGCCCATAGGCACCACGCCCCCTCAATTGGATTTGCCAAACCGCCACAAACTTTCTACAATAATATTATATCATAGAATAAAGATCTTTAGCTTGCCTAAAAAGGCTATTTGAATTTTTTAAATAGGTTGATTATTATACGAAAAGAGATATTTCCTTTGCGGAATATGTAATACATTCAGTTATTCATTCTTTTATATTTCGATTTGATTTTCTTCATTGTATTCTTCTTCAGGCAACATTGCTTCATTCATATCTTCATCCATTGATTGCGTATCTAACTTCTTACTTAGTGAATACTCCATTTCTATGTTTATTCTAGTTTGTTCTACCACTTTTTCTTTGAGTTCTTCCTTTTGTGGGAAACGAAGCTGTTTTTTCGCTATTTCTAACTTCTCTTCTATTTCCTTAAGTTGTTCTTGCTTTCCTGCCATCCTTTCAGGTATTTTTGTACAGTGTTTTCAAAACGTCGAATCCTGCCAACGCCTGTTTTGGGATCAAAAATCTTTGACAAAGAGCAAAAAAACACTGTTCGCTACTATCATTTGCTCACAATGTTTCCTCTTTATTGAACCTATTTATTAACTTCGCCGGACAGTTTTTCTTCTATTCTTAATTTTGCTATAGAATAAAAAATGACTGCTAATAAAAACGAAAGAATCGCTAGATAAAAACTTGGTTTAATGGTCAAAAAGTACATCGAAGTTTCCCCTGTATCTTTCAATCCACTTTCACTTAAGCCATTCGGTCCAACAATGATTCGTGGCAGAATAGAAAAAAAGGAAGTAAAAACCAACATACAAGAAAAATGAATCAAGTGCCAATTATAACTATTCATAAATTTATTTGTCAAAATCAAGCTCATACTCACTAAAAAATAGAATAGTGTTAAAATTGGAAAATTTTTCGATACTACAATCCCAGTACCATGAATTAGCCCCAAAATTTCTGCTCCCTGAACAACGGCATTCACCCAAGTAAACGGCAACAGCAGAATTGGAAAAAACCAAAAAAATAAATACAATTGTTCAAGTTTTATTTTCTTTTTCATCACTTTACTCCTACGCGATTTTTTCTTTCACCTACTATAAGCGTTTTCTCTAAAAAAATTAGGGGGAAAATCTTTTTTTTTAGAGATAAGGCTATGAGAGTTTATTCATTTAATCTACAAATTTCAAAAAAGTGTTTGATTATTAGCTGGTTGATTTTAGAATGAAAGTAGAAGAAATCGGATTCACCTGATTGGGGGAACACACCATGAAAAATCATGGAAAAAAATTAATTTTGCTCTTACTTTTCATTCCGTATGTGTACTTCTCTTTACTACTAGATTATCGGTATCATTCTGTTTTTGGCTTGATTTTTTTGATTTTTCTGTCTTTTTACGCTGGCTTTAGCTTCCAGAAAAAGCAACAGTTACTCTTTCTCTTCTTTATTAATATTAGTTCAACATTCATTTCTTATTTGATTTGTCACTATTACTCTGATTGGCATTTCTTTTACCAGCCATTCAAACCAACCCAACTGATTTTACTGCTTTCAGTTTTGTATTTGATCCCTCAAATTCTTGGGGCTTTTTGGGCAAGAATTTTCACTCGCTAAATCAGTGAATCGAAAAAATATGACTAGCAAAGGATCGGTAAACACCCAATTTTTATAGAAAATCAGCTATGATTTCTCATTGATCCTTGTAAAAAAGTCTGAAAAATCATAGCACCGAAAGAAGCAAAAAATAAAAATTTACGCTATTCATTAAAGTTCATGCAGATAGATTTTTTTTATAATAATTTTATCAAATAATTGTGATTGACTGTCTTGTTCACCAATAATCTCGGCAATTACTGTACGACTGTTTGGTTTTCTACGTAACTGATAATTGATCTTTCCAGTTGCGGTCAATTCGTTTAACATATCGACCACTCCTCCAAAGCCCGTCTTTTTCGTAATGAAACCTAGTGTAACCATTCGTTCATCTAAATTTTTAGCAGAAATCGTTACACCAGTAATCAAATAACGTTTCAGTGTTTGTACCAACTCATCTAGACCATCAGAAGTCGAAACGACAGCAGCTGTTTGGTCAGTGTAGTTTCCAAGTAGTTCATTACTTTCTATAGGTGCCTGTACTTCTTCATTTGCCTTCTGACGTAAATCTGCTAATTCTTGTAACAGTGTTTCATATTGCTCTTGTGTCAACATCACTCCTGCAACTTTTTCACGATTAAATATATATACACCGGTTTCAGCTTTTCTTGCCTGATCAAATACATCCATCGGTGATCGTTTTACTTCAGTGATTGAAGATGTAGGAACTTCTAATTTCTTTAAATCCAAAAGACATCCTCCTTTACTCATCTTCTTTATTATAACACACCCTTTTCATATGATAAAAATCAATTTTTCGTATCAATCCAATAATCAATATCTGATAGTAGACGATCTACCCCAAAAGAAGGTTGGTAGAAATAAGTCTTTTGATGTTTACTATTATTTAATGGAAAAAAATGGTCCGTAATAATCAATTGTGCATAACTTGGAGGGATTGATCGAGTACAAACATGTATGGAGGTCCGTTTTCGATGTCGCAAGGTCTTATCCAGAACAGAAGCTAGGCGGCGCGCTTCCTCATGATCGTAACGAAAAAAAAAGACGATTTTTACTTCTGGTGGATAGATTTCCAGGTATCCTCTTTCTTGCAAAACTTTAAGTAAAAGTAGGCCCCATTCATACGATGGATATGTAAGTGCTTGTTGTAAAGCCATCCGGTATTGATAAAGTTTTTCATTAACATTCGGCACCAAACGCAAGCTTTCCTGATACTCATGAAATTCCTCTTTGACTACTCTTTCGTGTAGTCCAATTGAGTAACGGAGCCACTCTTGATAGATAACTCGCGTGATCGTTGTTTTATTCGTACTTTCAAATTCACTAGCCAACCAAAACAACGAATCCAATTTCTCTGTTAAGGTCATTAATTTTCGGTAGATTTTCGTTTCTTCAATTTTTTTCCAGTATTTTTCGATAATGATGTTGCAACTTAAACGAACGATACAGCGGTAATTTTTTTCGCGGACAGATAAACGTTGTTCGTGTCGGAATAACAACTCTGGAAAAAGTTCAAAAAAAAGCGTGCGATGTTCGTCTAATATTTTGATTTCGGCATTTTGGGCACGTGTCTCCAACAAATGGATAAATAATTCGGAAAAAGACTGTTCTGTATCCCCAATAAAAAAGAGGGGAAAATCTTTAAGAAAACAGAAAAAAAGATAGCGTATCTTTCTTTCAGAACCATAAAGTTGTTGTTTTCGATAAGAAAAAGACAAATGATATTCACCCAGCCATTTTCTTAGACGATCTTGTGAGGAGCGGTCATACTCTTGTTGATACTCCGTGTTCAAAATCAAATCCTTCAATAAGCAAAAGGACGAAGAGTGGATCAGAAAATCAAACAACAAATAGGGCTCACTGTAGCCTTTATTATAAATCAGCTTTACGCTTTTTTTATGTTGAATCAGTTGGATCGGAAAATCTCCTTCTTCTAATCTTTTTAAATATCGATCGATCGTTTTTACATCAACTAATAGTTTTTCTGCTAGATCCGTTTTTTTCCACGATAAATCTTTCATTTGATGGATCAATATAAATAGATTTTGTACATTTTTTGACAATAATCTTTGCCACTTCATTGGCGTTCCCTCACTTATTTTTTACTGTGTGTTTCAGGAGTACGATCAACTATAGATTAATACATCTCCCTATATATAAATTACGAAAAAAAACATTTTTTCTTCTTTAATTCAAACGAAATTCATTAAATTCTAATTTAACAGATCGAAAAAGTTAACTACTGCTATTTTTTTCTTACCGTCACACATTGAACTGTGCAAAATTTCGTACAATGGGAACAACTATGGTTACTGATTATTTCTTGAATACCTCTCTCAACCTCTCTCCTGCCATTTTTTCTTTTCATTTTGTCTACATAAATAAAAAAGACAATCTTTAACGACCTTTGCTAAAATTGATTCGCTGAAAAATAGCTGCTTGCCAGTTTTCATTTGAATAAATTTGCTTGTGTTTGTCCTTAAAGATTGTCTTTTTTCTATTCTTACACTCACTCGTTAATCAAGTAACGTTAACAACTTATTTTAAAGTTAAGGCGTTGAGCGCAACGACCACTGTACTTAGTGACATCAAGACTGCTCCCACTGCTGGGCTTAAAATAAGTCCGATCGGTGCTAAGATTCCTGCTGCTAAAGGAATAGCAATAATATTATAACCAGCGCCCCACCAAAGATTTTGGATCATTTTTCTTCTCGTTTCTTTTGCTAATTCTAAGAAATGCAAGATATCTTTGGGGTCACTGTTCGTTAAGACAACATCTGCAGAATCAATCGCAATATCAGTTCCTGCTCCGATTGCCATACCTATCGTTGCCCGTGCTAAGCTTGGCGCATCATTGATGCCGTCACCAACCATGATCACTTTTTTTCCTTGATCAAGATATCTTTGAACGATCGCCTCTTTGTCATCTGGCAGTAGACCACCGTAATATTCATTGATTCCAAGATATTCCGCTACTGCTTGGGCTGCTTTGGGGTTATCCCCAGTCAACATGACTGGGATAATATTTTTTTCTTTGATCGCTTGGATAAACTCTTTTGCTTCTGGTTTAATGACATCTCCTAGAGCAATCACAGCCACTAATTTATCTGAAACTACTAAAAAGCTGACAGTGTTTCCTTGAGCTTCATAGTTTTTTAATCGTTCAGGGTCGATTTTTAGTCCTAAACGTTTTGCTTCTTTTTCATTAATAATTTTAACATCTTTGTCTTCCACAGTTGCTTCTAAACCAACACCTGCTAAATTTTTTTGTTCCTGTGCTTGATAAGGAGTAATCTTTTTTTCTTTTAAATAATTCATTATCCCAATCGCTAAAGGATGATTTGCATGTGCTTCTAAAGCACCAATATATTTCAAGATTTCTTCTTCTTGATAAGCTTCATCTAAAATCTCAATACCAGTTACAGTAAATTTTCCTTGGGTCAACGTGCCTGTTTTATCTAACATGATCACATCTAGATCATTGGCTTGTTCCATCGCATTCCGATTTTTCAAAAGCAACCCATTTTTAGCTGCGATCGAAGTCGAACGAGCAACGACTAATGGAATCGCAAGTCCCAGTGCATGCGGACAAGCAATGATGAACACGGTGACCATTCGTTCTAGTGCATCTGGTAGATTTGCTAGGAAGAGCCAAGCAATAAAGGCGATGATCCCAACTACTAAAGCCACATAAAATAACCATTTTGCTACTTTATCTGATAGAAACTCTAATTTAGATTTTTCTCCTTGGGCTTTTCGTACCATCTCCATTACTTTTGCAAGGTAACCATTTTCGCCAGTACCTGTTACAGTAATTTCAATTGTTCCGTCGCCATTAATTGATCCACCAATGACCGAATCGCCCACTTGCTTTTTAACCCCTTTGGATTCACCCGTAACAGCAGATTCATCAACAATGGTATGTCCTTTGTCGATCGTCCCATCCGTTGGCATCTTGTCTCCAGCACGAACAATTAGACGATCACCTTCATGGACCTCTTTTAAAGAGACGGTTTCTTCAGTCCCGTCTTTTTTCAATCGTTTTACCGATTCAGGTAATAATTCTGCTAATTTTTGTAAAGCATCGCTGGCATTAGAGACTGCATTCATTTCGATCCAATGTCCCAATAACATGATTACGATTAACGTTGCTAATTCCCAGAAAAAATCCATGACATGTGTATGGGGGTTGATGAGGTTGGCTATAAAAGAATACACACTATAAACATATGCGACGGTAATCCCCATAGCAATCAGTGTCATCATTGCTGGACTTTTTTGTTTCAATTCCATTTTGGCTCCGCTTAAGAATGGTTGTCCGCCATAAATAAATAAAATCGTTGCCAGAACCAACACCACCCAATTAGAACCAGGAAACGTCACTTGAAAAGGAAAGGACATCCCCATCATCGGTGAAAAAAGAATAATCGGAATCGCTAAAATCAGAGAAAACCAAAATTTTTGCTTAAAGTTCCCCATGTGCATAGAATGATCCATTCCATCCATATTTTCATGACCCATGTGGCTATGATTCATTCCACTCATATCTTCATGATCCATATGGTTATGATCCATTCCGCTCATGTGTCCATGGTCCATCTGTTGGTGCCGTTCCATGTGTCCATGCGTATGGTGTTGATCCATATTTTCCATTTTTCCATGTTCCTTTAAATTATTCTTGGTATTCGTTTGTTCTACAGTTATTTTTTCCTCAGGATTCTTTCCAATAGCGCCCTTTTTATTTGTTTCATTCTCAGGATCCATTCCATTATTCATTTTTTTCCTTCCTTTCCTCTGAAACGATTTATTTGATCGTTTTTCGATTTAAGCTTAAAGAATTCAATAATACACTGATTGAACTAAAGGCCATTGCGCCACCAGCAATGATTGGGTTTAAAAAACCAAAGGCAGCAAAAGGAATCCCGATCGTATTATAAATGAATGCCCAAAACAAATTTTGTTTGATTTTTTTTAATGTGGCAGCTGATAAAGAAATCATTTGATTGATAGAAGTTAAATGACTATTCATTAATGTCACATCGGCTGTTTCCATCGCAATATCGGTTCCACTTCCCATTGCAATTCCAACATCTGCTAAAGCTAGCGCTGGGGCATCATTGATTCCATCACCGACCATGCCAACTTTCTTTCCAGCTTTCTGTAGTTTTTCTACATAGTTGGCTTTTTCTTCAGGTAAAACTTCTGCAAAGATATGGTCAGAATCGATTCCTACTTGTTTGCCGATTGCTTGAGCGGCTCGTTGATTATCTCCCGTAACCATAAACACATCTACACCTTTTTGTTGTAGTTGCTCGATTGCTTGTTTTGCATCTTCTTTGATTTGATCAGCAACGGCAATCATCCCAAGAACCTGTTCTTCGTTGGCTAAAAACATCACTGTTTTCCCTGCCTGTTCTAATTCTAACGCCTGTTCTTGAAATTCATCAAATGAAAGGTTCATTTCAGCTAGTCTCTTTCTAGTCCCAGCAAAATAATGAACACCGTTGATCGTTCCACTGATTCCTGCACCAGGATGAGCAACAAAATCGGTGATTGGCTGAGTTTTTGCACCGACTTTTGCGCCATAAGCAACAATAGCTTTTCCTAAAGGATGTTCAGAAGCATGTTCAAGGGAATAGAAAAGGGAAATGATCTCTTTGGGACCGATCACATCTGTTACTTCTGGTCGGCCTTGTGTAATCGTTCCAGTTTTATCCAAAATAATACTATTTAGATGAGCGGCTCCTTCTAACGCTTCGCCACCTTTGATCAATATCCCATTATGAGCACCGACTCCTGTTCCTACCATGATGGCGGTTGGTGTTGCTAAACCAAGCGCACATGGGCAAGCAATGACTAAAACGGACACACTATGAAGCAATGCTAACTGCCAATCCTTCGTGAGCCATCCTGTAACTAATAGTGTCACCAATGCTAAAAACAAAACGATCGGTACGAAAATCCCTGAAATCTTGTCAGCAATTTGTTGGATCGGTGCTTTACTTCCTTGAGCATCTTCCACCATTTGGATGATTTGTGCCAACACCGTATCTTTTCCTATCTGAGAAACTTGTATTTGGATCAATCCATTGGTATTGATCGTTCCACCAAAAACCATATCTTTTTCTTTTTTCTCAACAGGTACACTTTCTCCTGTCAACATGCTTTCATCCAATGCACTAGCGCCAGCAATGATCCGTCCATCTGTAGGTACTTGTTCACCAGGACGAATCACTAAGATGTCATCGATCATGACCTCATCAATTGCAATCGTCTCTTCTTTACCATCTCTTAAAACTTGTGCTGTTTTTGTCTGAAGGGACATCAACTGTTTGATGGCATCGCCTGTTTTACTTTTTGCTGTATGTTCTAAATACTTTCCAAGTAAAATCAAGGTAATGATCATACTGCTACTTTCAAAATAAAGATCATGGGAATGGCTAGGGAAAAAACCATTATAAATGCTTAATGCGAAGGCTGCAGATGTTCCAATCGCAACTAAGACATCCATATTCGGCGCCTTAGTTTTTAATGCATGATAGGCTCCTTTATAAAAGCGCCAACCTACATAAAATTGCACAGGCAAAGCAAAAAGCAACTGCACAAGAGGCAGATGGAAGAACGACACAATTGGTCCATGACTTCCAAGCATCATGGCAATCATTGCTAACATCAAGGGTAAAGTCAAGATCGCACTAAAGATAAGATCAAACTTCATTTTTCTTAAATAGGTTTGTTTCTCCTCAGCAATTTTTTGTTTATGCGCTTCGTCATATAAAATTGCCCCATAGCCGATATTTTCGACACTTTTGATCAATCTTTCTGTAGTAGTGTCGGTATATTTCACACTTGCCTTTTCAGTGGCTAAATTGACAGTAGCGGACATGACACCAGGTTGTTC
The DNA here is from genome assembly GCF_040887165.1 of Enterococcus sp. C65. Lineage (NCBI taxonomy): Bacteria > Bacillati > Bacillota > Bacilli > Lactobacillales > Enterococcaceae > Enterococcus > Enterococcus sp. C65. The sequence continues at coordinate 68,724 of NZ_JBFOFG010000006.1, forward strand.
ATTTAGTTCTTTTTCGATTCGAGCAGAACAATTCGCACATGTCATTCCAGTAATGACAAATGTTTCCATTTTGGTATTCGTTGCCATCAAATCACCTCTGCTTGATAGCCTAATTCATTGATTGCTTGACAAATCTCTGTCGCTTGAACATTTGCTTCATCAAATTTCACAACGGCTTTTTCTTTTTTCAGCTGAACTTTTACTTTTTTGACACCACTGATTCTTCCGACCGCTTCTTCAATCCGAGCCACACAATGGTTGCAACTCATCCCTTTAACTGAAAATTCTTGTTTCATTCTTGTTTCCTCCTTATTACTGTTTCTTACATTCACATTGGCCAGGTATACAATTACATTCAATCGTTTCGACTGGCTCTTTTTTATTGAGTTGTTTCATGATCTGCTGAATATCTGCTTGGGTCAATGTCGCTTCTTCAACCAAATCAGCAATCGTCGCACCGACTCTTTTTGCACAAATATGTGAAAAGAGATTTTCAGTAGCACTTCGAACGGTTTCCATCTCGGAAACAGCTGGATGATAAATAAATTTCTTTCCCTCTTGTTCAGTCCAAAGCGCTTCTTTTTTCACCAAACGCCCTAGAAGGGTTTTAACAGTTGCTACTTTCCAATCCATCGAATCAGCTAATATCTGAGTGATTTGTTGGGCGTTTGCTTGACCTAAAGTCCAGATAACTCGCATGACTTCCCATTCAGAATCACTGATTTTAATTAATACTCTCTTTTCTTCCATTAGTTTTCCACCTCCATCGATTACATTTGTAAACTTAACTTCGATAATAGATTACAACTGTAATCGTAAATTGTCAACCAATGGGCTTATTTTTTTTCAACTGGTTAATATACTTTTGTCGATCACGTTTATTATCTAAAATGAGTAACTTATTTTTTACTTGCAATGTATCAATCAGTTGGAAGATTCGAGGTTCATTCTTTCGCTTAAAACGCCAAACAAAACACAAAAAATCCAAGTATTCTTTATCCAACTTTTCAGTAAAGTCATTAGGCATGTCTGGTCTGGTCGCACGATCTCGCTTTCTTTTTAAAGTTCGTTTGATGACACGAGCCATTGCAAGATACGTTGGCACTCGTAATAAGATGATTTGATCTGCTTCTTGCAGTCTCTTCCTAGCAGTAGCAAGATAGTTTCCTTCGATGATCCAGTTCTCATGTTTAGCCATAAAGTTTTCTTGCTCTAGTTGAAACCAAACTTGTGCCTTTTCACTATAATCTGTACCATGCCATAAAAAATCTAAGGGTAAAAGAGGAATCTTTGCCGTTTCTTGAATAGTTCTTGCCAGTGTCGATTTTCCAGAGCCACTTTGTCCTAAAATTACTATCTTCATCTTATTCCTCCTCCACTCAAAACTTTTTCTTTTTTTATTTATGATAACATGAGGCACAAAAAAAGAGAGAAACGATCGTTTCTCTCTCAGCTCATTATGTTTCAATCAATGTTTCTTTTACATTTTTATTTTTATCACGACGGGCAATCGCTGGTAAGATCATTCCCAACATGATCAAAATAATTGGTGTAACGACATTTGAGATCAACTGGAACCACCAAGCTTTAGGATCAGCTGCATACTCGACTTTGGGAACCATTCCCAGAATACAAGCAAAAGCGGTAAAGGCAAAACACCAAGCACCGAAAATAAAACCAACCTTTGGATTCTTCACGAATTTATACTCAGAAGTAAATTTCTTGTAAGCTTTGTTCAACATCATATACGCTAAGAATACCCATAAATAACGCATAGGCATTACTACTGAATTTAGATTAGTCAACCATTTCACTAATTCGTTCATGTCTTTGATTCCAAAAATAGGTAGTAAAATGATGATGCTAACTAAAATCCCAGTCAATAAATAGCCATTGACGAGTGTTCCTTTATTGCTTCGTTTACGTAACCATGAAGGAACAAATTCTGGATCTGCATCTGCTAATAAAATTTTCAGCGGTGCATCGATTGAGAAGGCTAATGCGGAAATTTGACCAACCATATTTGTCAAAGCATAGATGATCATCAACGAATTACCAATGCCATAATAGTTGCCTAGGATTTGGAAAGCACTGTAAGCACCATTTGCCATTAAGTCTTTCGGAATATTGTCACTCGCAAATAACATTCCCATCGCTACAGAACCTAAAACCGCACAAACACCAACCATCGCAGCCAAGAAAATCATTCCTTTTGGAAATTCTTTGGCTGGATTTCTTGTGGAATTAACATAAGGAGAGATTTTTTCTGCCCCACCTACTGCAAATACAAGCATCGAAACGGTCGTAAAATAGCTAAAGTCAAATGTCGGGATGTATGTTTTGACCTGATTCATTCCTGTAGTAGCAAATTCCATATCAGTAGTAATAAATGGAGCTGTTACTGCCATCAAAATAAATAAAAGTGACATGACAAACATCGCAGTTCCTGCTAATCCACCAATGACCTTCAAAGTGGATAATCCTTTTGTAGAAAGATACAAGAAGGCTAAGAAAATTACTAAGGAAATCACTGCTACCATTTGAACAGTCATTGTGTTAACAATATTTCCATTTCCTTGAACTGCCCATCCAGCAGCAATCAAAATTGCCTGAGGTTTTTGTGCAAGATAAGGAATGTGGACGACCCAATAAGTCCATGCAGCATAGTATGCCAACCGTTTATTTGATGTCGTATTTTCGACCCAAGAGCTGACGCCACCTTTACTGTCTTTAAATGCGGAACCAAGTTGCCCTACGATCAAGGCATAAGGGATAAAATAAATAGCAAGAATCAATAGCCAAGAAGTAACAACTGAGATTCCTTGTTGCGCATAGTTGTTTACTACATTCCCCATGCCCCAAACCATGTTGAAAGCAATAAGTGCTACGGTAAACCAACGTAGTTGTTTATCGTTCATCTGTTTTCTCCTTTTAAATTTTTTTAAATAAAATATTTATCTATTTACAATCATAAACAAATTCTTATCTATTTACAATAGTTCGTTATTTTATGTGTGTATATTTTTAATTTTCCCACACTGTTTTTCCATCTTTTTATCATTTAACACAAGATAACACCTTGTATAAATTAGTTAATCCCTTTCAAACTGAACGATGTAAAAGAATTTTCTAAAAATTAGATCAAACAGTTATTTTAATATGCTTACTTTCTAATCAAAAAACAACAATGGGTAGTACAATTCAAAAATCGTTGCTTTTACATAAAAAAAGAAATTCCCCTTTCATCCGAACAGTCATCAAGCTGACGAATAAAGGAAAATTTCTTTTCTATTGATCAATAACAAACAAAATACACCTATAGAACTTCATTTTAAACACGCATATAAATAGTTTGGTTAAAGATTTTCACTTATTTTCTGATAATCCTACTCCGTAGGCAAGAAAAGTTCACTTTAACGATGCTTGTGTTTAGATCAACAGTCGATCGTTAGAGTTTTAAACATCTCATAGCGTTTAAGACTGCTAGTACAGTGACACCTACATCAGCAAATACGGCATCTCCCATTGTGGCGATCCCGAATGCGCCTAAAATTAAGACAACACTTTTGATCCCGATCGCAAAGATAATATTTTGTTTAACGATTTTCAACGTTTTTCTTGATAAGCGAATAGCATCTGCGATTTTTCCAGGTTCATCATTCATGATCACTACATCAGCCGCTTCGATTGCTGCATCACTTCCAAGACCTCCCATCGCTATTCCGACATCAGCTCTAGCTAGCACAGGTGCATCATTGATTCCGTCACCAACAAACGCAGTCTTTTGCGATGCGTTCGTGAGGATTTGCTCTAATTTAGCCACTTTGTCTTGCGGTAAGAGCTCGCTATAGACCGTGTCGATTCCTAATTCATTTCCAATATGTGTCGCAATTGCTTGTGCGTCCCCGGTAAGCATCACAGTTTGTTTAACTCCAAGTTTTTTTAGTTTTTGTAAAGCTGCTTTTGCATCTTCTTTGATGGAATCTGCAATCACTATGCTTCCAACATACTGTTGATCAATTGCCACATATACTAAGGTACCAACTGCTTGATTGACTGGAAAGGCTATATTGTATCGAGTGAAAAGTTTATGATTTCCTACTAAGACTACTTTCCCATCCACAACTGCCTTGATTCCTTCGCCTAAAACTTCTTCCATTTGATCCGTGGGTAATAATGCTCCTTCATAATCAGCTAAAATCGCTTGTGCAATCGGATGTGTCGAATATTGTTCAACACTTGCAACATATTGCATGAATAAAGGTTCAACCATAGTAGTTTCAATTGATTGAACAGAAAAATCACCTTTTGTCAGAGTTCCTGTTTTGTCAAAAACCATGGTGTCTGTATGAGCTAATAATTCAAGGTAATTACTACCCTTCACTAATACACCCATTTTACTAGCTCCACCAATCCCTCCAAAAAAGCTTAAAGGTACCGAAATTACTAAAGCACAAGGACACGAAATCACTAAGAACGTCAAAGCTCGGTAAATCCATTCATCAAATCCTGTATTTGGTAACACAAGTGGTGGTAAAATGGCTAATAAAACAGCTAATACTACTACCACTGGCGTGTAGTAACGAGCAAATTTAGTGATGAAATTTTCTGCTGGTGCCTTTTTACTACTTGCATTTTCTACTAATTCGAGCAATTTACTAATGGTTGAGTTTTGATAATTTTTTTCTACTTCAACAACTAATGGTTGATTGATATTGATAAAACCACTTAATACTGACTCTCCTTCAAAAACTTCTTTTGGAACCGATTCTCCCGTTAATGCAGAAGTGTCAACTAATGACTGCCCACTGATGACTTTCCCATCTAATGGTACTCGTTCTCCTGGTTTGACAAAAACATGCTCCCCAATCATTACTCTTTCTGGGTGGGTTGTCACCAATCCAGCTTCTGTTTCAACATGAGCCACTTCTGGTCGAATCTCCATCAATGCACGTATCGATTTTCTTGATTGGTTGACTGCAAAGCCTTGGAAATATTCACCTACTTGATAAAACAACATGACCGCTACTGCCTCTGGATATTCACCAATCAACATCGCACCGATCGTTGCGATTGCCATCAAAAAATTTTCATCAAACAATTGACCTCTCGTAATGTTTAATGCAGCTTGTTTAATAACATCAAAACCAATAAATAAATAGACAAGTAAAAATCCAATAAAACGAATCGGTTCAGCTGGAGCCCAAATAAACAAGCCTAATAAGCCAATAGCTGATAGGACAATACGAATCAGATCCTTTTTTTCTTCATTTAATGTCGAAGTCACTTCTTCCATCTCTTTTACCTCAACTTCTGGTTCTAATTCCTTGATCACTTTTCTAGTTTCAGTTTCGATTTCACCTATCTTATCCTGATCTGCGTCAATCGTTAATTTACCTACAGCAAAGTTAACATTTGCTTGCTTTACCCCATTGATTTCGTTGATTCTTTTTTCGATTTTCATTGCACAGTTTGCGCAATCCAATCCTTCTAATCGATAGCTTTTCATGCTCTGACCTCCTCACTTTAAACATGAACGTTTATTCATATATAATTATATATGAGTGGTCACTCATTTGTCAAACTAATACTTCTTCTATTTTTTATCAATCAAAAAAGCATTACCTTTACAATAAAAAAAGCGACTCATAAAGTGAAAACCATATCATCCATTGTAAGAGTACAAGAGTGTCACAAATAAAAAAGAACTGAACAATGGAATCTACACTTGTCATTCCCTGAACTAATCCATACCTAATAGCTATCTTATCAGCAATTAAAAAAATAAGCATTTCTCCTATTTGATTAAAACTCCCCCACTAGCCAAACGAGTGAGGGAGTTTTTTTATTGTTGTTGTATCTCTTCATCCTAAGCGATATCTATTTTACTGGGATTATTCCACTTCTATAGTCGCTAGTAGTTGTTGGAAACTATTCGTAGTACTTGTTCCTGGTCGATTACCTACTAATTTAATTGAAATGATATCGCCAGCAACCACGCCTTTACTGTAAGTCACCCGAACGGTCTCATTCATTTTTTTGACTGATGAATAGTAAGCTTTTCCTTTATATGTTTCCGCGATATATGCATCATTTTTATAAAGTACGATTCGATTGTCTTGCTCAAATATTTCTCGATCAATATCCATCACTACTTTATTTCCAACTATTTGAATATCTTTCACGATCTGATCATATTCAGTCGCTACTGATTCCAATTTTTTCTCGACTACATAGGTTTCTAACAATACTTTACCTGCAGAGCTTTGACCAGGTGAACCAGGTGCTAAATAAACTTCAATTTTTTCGCCTTTGTTGCCTTCAAACGCACGACGTATCTTTACTAGTTCGTCTGTTATATCTTTATAAGAATAGTATGCTTTACCATTATACGTTTCAAAATAATAGTTACCATCCAAATAAACCATCAGGCGTTGTTTGCTATTAAATTGTTCTGGCGTTAAGTTTAAGTAGATATATGGTTGGTGACTTTCTACTCCAACAGATAACAAAGTATTTTGGGATATGTCATCTTCTGATTGGATATCGATATTTTTAAAAGTTGCCCAACCATTTCCCGTAGAAGAAAAACGGATAATATATGTATTGTCTTTTTCTGGTGTCGTAAAAGTAAACGAATGTCTTTCCCATTGTTCATTATTATGTGCCGATTCTTGTAAAGAAACAAATTCTTCTCCGTGATTCAATGTACCAAACTCGACTTTACCCGGAAAATTTTTACTTCCCGCAGCGTCATAAGAAAATGTGTAGGTCGTGTTGGGTCGTAATTTCACATATTGATGGATATTTTCGCCCAACATTGCTTTCACATAAGAAACCCCATTTTCGGTTACCAGTGTTGGATTGTTCGATTCTGGGTTTGACACGATCCAATGATCTAAACCAGCGTTAAAATCCCCGTTACTGATAATCGAATCCTCAACCACTTCTTTCAAGTTATCACTGATAGTAATAGCTTCCTTACCTATGGTTGTTGCATGTACGCCTATAGAAGTTCCTAAAGACAGACAGGCAATGCTTGCGACAAATACCTTTTTCATGTTATTTTTCATTCTATTTTCCCCCACTAATTGATTTCTGCTGTTACGATTAGGTAACGAGACTCATTCTATATTATCTCTGGAGATACTCTTTTATTTGCCTTAAATTTTCATGAACATTTTATTTTAAAGACCCTTTTTTACACAAAAAAAGAAATAAATCGCCAAATTCCCATTTTTCATCTCTCTATTTAGCAATCCTGCTAATGTTTACTAATTTTTTGGAATTGTCCATAATTTTTTTTTCCAAAAAAAGAAATTATCATTGCCGATAGCAGCTATTTCATTAGTACAATCCTTATAACGAGTAAGGAGGTTCCAACCAAGATGAAAGCGATATTATCCAAAAAACATTATATCCAATTAATTATTTTAGAAACATATTTAGCAAATGGACAAGTGACCGTTCAACAACTAGAAGAAACAACCCAAGCAACCAAGCAAACGATTCTTAAACAATTGAATGAGCTGGAAAATCGTGGCTTTTTTCAAGTGGAAAAGAAAAAAGATCATTTATTGCTGAGAAAAAATAAACCAATCAGCTATAGTGAAGTATACAGTTATATTTATCAAGATTCTGTACAGATTCAATTTATTTCTCTGGTTTTTTCTTGTCCGTTTATAACAACTTCGGAAATTTTAAAAAAACTAAAAATCAGTAAATCTCAATTTCGCCGTATCAAAAAACAAGTAGCTGATTTTTTGAACTGCCATGATATTTGTCTGACTGACTCTCCTTTCTACTTTACAGGAGATTCATCTAAACTATATCAGTTTTTTTATGTCTTTTTTTCAGAAAAATATCACGCTAATACTCAATATATTCTTCCGAAAGAACAATTAATTCTTGATCAACTGTTGCAAGCATTTACCGAATTGCCCAACTTTTCTACTTCTCGAGAACAACAACGATTAAGTAGCTGGATCTGGGTGATTATTAAGCTTAGTGTCCATATCCAAAAATCAACGACTTATTATAAATCAGCGGATAAAAAGGCAATATCCTCAGCAACTTTACCATTTGATGATTCACGAATCGTCATTGATTATGCACACTTCAAAGAAGTATTCAAGCTTTCATATACGGGTGTCGTCCAATCAAATCTCTTAACATTTCAGTCAATGATGAAAGAACCAAAGCTTTCACTAGAAATGCAAGGGAAAAAGCAATCCTTGATTCAGTTGACAACTGAACTCTACCAACTATTTGGAGAAAATAAAGAAATTGAGCTCCATTATTCGATCGATCAATCACTAACTTTGTCTGGAAAAATCAAATATTTGTTAAATGATCAAAAAAAACGATTTGTGATTGAATTTTTTAAGCAAAATGGGCGCTTTTCTGCCCATACTGCTAACCGACTGTTACAAAAATTGATCACTTTCAGAAATGAAATAAATGATGATCCTTTATTTTATGAATGGCTCTATCTTACGATTATCTATGATAAACACTTAAAGGAACTTATTAGAAAAAATCAACAGAAGAAAAAAATTGGTCTTGCTTTTACCTACGACCAAGTACATAGTGAATTACTGATTACGCTTCTTAAAACGAAATTGAATGAGTACGCAGTTTTTGAAATCATTGATGTCCAAGATTCTGTAATGAACGATCAAAATGCAGATTCCATCGATTACTGGATTTCTAATATTCCAATAGCTCCTCAGAAAAACTGGCTACTTTTAGACAATTATCCTTCGCTAAAAGAGATTCGTACCTTAGAATTGCTTCTTCAGCAATCAACGATCCAACCATTAATCGAAGCTTTAAAAGAGCCATTACAAACTGACTAAGTTATAAAAAAACTGCAGAAAGTTAACCTCCTAAGAGGCCACTTTCTGCAGTTTTTTGTGGTTGAACCAGCTATTTCATTTTTATGGATAGATACGGTTTAACAAACGTGGGAATGGAATTGCTTCACGCACATGGTCGATACCTGCGATCCAAGTAACTGTTCGCTCCAAGCCCAATCCAAATCCAGAATGTGGCACTGAACCATATTTACGCAAATCAAGATACCAAGAATATTCATTTTCGTCTAAACCATGATTTTTGATTTGTTCTAATAAGAATTCATAATCCGTTGCCCGTTCACTACCTCCAATGATCTCACCGTATCCTTCTGGTGCGATCATATCGGCACAGATCACTACATCTTCACGAGTTGGATGTGGTTTCATATAGAAAGGTTTGATTGCTTTTGGATAATTCAAGATAAATACGGGTTGTTCAAATGAATTGGCAATGAATGTCTCATGCGGAGAACCAAAATCATCGCCCCACTCAATATCATCAAACCCATTTTTCTTCAATAATTCAATCGCATCATCATAAGAGATACGTGGGAATGGTAACTTCGTATAAGTTTTCAATACTTCTTTGTCTCGTTCCAAGACATCTAATGCGTAATCACAGTGATCCAATACATTTTGTACTAAGAAAGCAACATATTGTTCTTGGACCTCTAGACTTTCTTCTTGATGTGTAAATGCCATCTCAGGTTCAATCATCCAAAATTCGATCAAATGACGACGTGTTTTTGATTTTTCTGCACGGAATGTTGGACCAAAGGAGAATACTTTACCAAAAGCCATCGCTGCAGCTTCCATATATAATTGACCACTTTGTGATAAGTACGCTTTTTGGTCAAAATAGTTCGTTTCAAATAAGTCAGTCGTTCCTTCTGGTGCAGAACCAGTTAAAATTGGAGGATCGATTTTGACAAAGTTATGGTTATTAAAGAACTCATATGTTGCACGAATAATTTCATTTCTGATTTGCATGATTGCATGTTGTCTGGAAGAACGTAACCATAAATGACGGTGATCCATCAAAAAATCAGTTCCATGTTCTTTAGGTGTGATGGGATAATCATGACTTTCACTGACAACTTCGATTGTCTTAATCCCGATTTCGTAGCCAAATTTTGAACGGCTATCTTCACGGATTTCTCCGGTCAAGATGATTGATGTTTCTTGGTGAAGATTTTTCGCTAATTGAAATACTTCTTCTGGAACTTCACTTTTCACAACTACTCCTTGAAAATAAGCCGTTCCATCTCTTAGTTGTAGAAAAGCAATTTTTCCGCTTGAACGTTTATTTGCTACCCAAGCGCCAATCTTTACTGTTTCTCCTACATGATTTTTCGAATCAATGATTTGAATTGTTTCCACTTATGACTCTCCTTCGCTCTACCTTAATTATTAGGATTATATTTGACTTTTACTCTCAATAAATTGCGCAATACGCCGGACTGCTTCTTCCAAAGTTCCAAGATCCGTTGCATAACTTAATCGCACATTTTCTGGCGCACCAAACCCTTCACCAGTTACTAAAGCAACACCCGTTTCCTCTAATAGATCTTCTACCCACTTCGTGACATTCTCATAACCGCACATAGCCAACGTTTCTTTTACATTCGGAAACAAATAAAAAGCACCTTGTGGTTTATTAAGTGTCACTCCAGGTAAGTTTGAAACAAGCGGATATAAGATATTTAGGCGTTCTTCAAATGCCAGGCGCATTTCTTCCACTGGATCTTGCTCACCAGTCAACGCTTCAATCGCAGCATATTGACTGACTGCTGTTGAATTACTTGTTGATTGAGAAGCAATTGCAATCATCCCATCGATGATTTCTTGGTTCCCCAAAGCATAGCCGATTCTCCATCCCGTCATTGCATAAGTTTTTGAGACCCCATTGATGATGATCGTTTGCTTACGAATAGCTTCAGAGATTGTTGCAATTGGAGTAAACTCATTGCCATTATAAACTAAACGTCCATAAATATCATCTGCAACTATCAAAATATCATGTTTGACAGCCCATTCTCCGATTGCTTGCAGCTCTTTTTGATCATAGATCATTCCTGTCGGATTCGAAGGAGAATTGATGATCAATGCTTTCGTTTTAGGGGTTCGTGATGCTTCTAGCTGGGAAACAGTTATTTTAAATCCATTGTTTTCCTCGCCTTTAACAAATACCGGTCGACCTTCTGCTAATTTTACTTGCTCTCCATAACTTACCCAATAAGGTACTGGGATGATCACTTCATCTTCAGGATCTAAAATCGTCTGAAAAAGGGCATATAACGCAAATTTTGCACCATCCGTTACAATCGTTTGAGAAGGTTCATAGGTGATCCCATAATACTCCTTGATATAATCGACAATTGCTTGGCGTAGTTCAGGAATCCCTGCGCTCGGCGTATAGTAACTTGCTTTGCCGTTTCTAATTGCCTGAACCGCCACTTCTTGGATATTTTCGGGCGTTGCAAAGTCAGGTTCTCCGACCGTTAGACTTAAGATATCTTTTCCTTGTGCTTTCAAAGCTTTTGCTTTTGCTGCTGCAGCAAGCGTCACAGAAGGTTCTAATTGTTGTACTCTTTTTGACAGCTTCATCCTACTCATCCTTTACAAATTATATTCCAGTGATCGTTTTTATTTCTTTCCCTGACTCGAAAGAAAGCAAATAATAATTGAATTGATCCTTTGAATTTTTTCCAACAACTTCCCAGACAGCTTGATTATCGTACATTCCTAGTGAAGCTTTTTCGATTTGGACTTCCGGATGAGCTTGAGCAATTTTTTCTTTTGCTTCTTGTTCAGTTATCCCATCTTTTTGAGCTAATACTTTGACCTTTTCGCCCGATTTAGGAATAATGACCGCAATTTCTTGCCCTTTATCGTTTTTACCAGTCAAAGAAAAGTAAGTATGATTCCGAGTAAACCAATAAAAGTGATCTGCTTCTTCAAGTCCTGCGTATTTTTTAGCAATCTCAATTGCTTCTTGTTTGGCTTGCATCCTTGGGCGGCTCGCACGTAAATAAAAAATCGAACTAAATACGATGATCGCTAATAAAGCGATAATCAACCCTAGTAATACATGATTAATTGTTTTTTCTTTCGGAGATTCTTGCTTTTGTTTTGATTGTTTCTTCAAGGATCGTCGCTCCTTTTATATTCGCTAAGTTTTATTATAGCAGATTTTTCATGCGAAAATAGATTGTCTGAAGAAGTTTATTCTTCGTTTTTCTTTAAGAATTTTGGGATATCTTTGCAAATATCGTCCAATGTTTCTTCTTTGATCGTAATATTCTTCGGTAAGGCCTGCAAGATCCGATTACTGTATTTCGCAGACAGTAATCGACGATCCAGAATCAATAAAACGCCTCGATCTTCTTCACCACGAATCAATCTTCCTAAGGCTTGTCTCAATTTTAAAGCAGCTTTAGGGATCGATTCTTGATAGAATGGGTTGATTCCTTCTGATTCAAGGTAGGTATTCCTTGCCTTCACCATCGGTCGTAACGGATTGTCAAAAGGTAAGCGGGTAACCACGACAATCTGTAAAGCATCCCCCGGTAAATCCACACCTTCCCAAAAACTATCAGCTCCAAATAAAACACTCATTTCAGACAGCATGAATCGTTTCAACAATTTCTGTCGGCTACCGCCGATCCCTTGGGCTAAGATTTCCCGTCCTTGCTCTAACATGGATAAATGAATCGCCTGATAAACTTTTTGTAAAATATCATGTGACGTAAACAAAACCAAGATTGGTCGCTTTTCTTGTAAGATCAATTGAGACAACGTCTGAGACAAATAGTCCACGTATTGTTGCTGATCAACTTGACTAATTGACGGTGCTTCTTTGGGTACATAGATACGGGCTTGTTTTTCGTAATCATAAGGAGATGCAATCACTTTCAATGGTGTACCTTCAATTCCTAAACGTTTCGCAAGATACTGGCGATTCGGTCCCACTTTAAGCGTGCCGCCAATATATAAAATATGCGTGTAGCGCGGATACCAAACTGTTCTTTTCAGTGAGGCTGCCTTGAAATCGTGAAGATGAAAAATCGTTTGTTGCGCCGTTTTGTTTGGAACAAACCAATGGATCAAATTTTCATGCCAATCTTCCAGCCACTGTTCCATCAAAGTTGCTTGCTTTTCCATTTGATCGAATAATTGATAAAGAGTGGCTAAATCAATGCGCATTTGTTTCGTCCAACTTTCTTGAATGATTATCAAACTTAAGCGCATTTGGTCTTGTAGTTGTTTGATTTCACGATAAAACACATGGAGATGGTCAATTGCAAGGCTCGACTCAAATGGTAACTGCGAAAGCATTTCTTGAGTAACCATCATTTCTTCTGGATACTGACCGTTTGTTTGCTTTGCCGCAAATTGATTCAGTCCTTCTGCCAGAAAAATTTGCGCTTCGTTAAGTGCGTTTAACTCCTCTTGGTAAATCTCTAACCAACGTTGAACTTCGTGGTTTTCTGGTAAATACGCTTTGATCCGGTCAAACAAATGATCCGATTCGTTAAACTGTTGGATTTGTTTGAAAAAATACGCAATACTTAAGCGGCGATCATTGACTTTCTCTGCAATATCAGGCAAATGATGCGCCTCATCGATCAATAAATATGGACTCTCTGGTAACAATGGTCGCTTTCTTTGGGTTTCTTGGACTAAAAAAGCATGATTCACAATCAAAAAATTGCTTTGCTGGATCTTTCTCTCTAAAAAACGAACAAAATCTTGTGCATAAAACGGTTGATTTTTAGCTAAAAATGAAGTCCCCCGATGGGCAATCTCACTAAAGAGAAGATGATTCAAGTTGGTCAAATGCAATTCGTCTAAATCACCGGTTTTCGTTTGAGTCAACCAAACAAGGATTGCCATTTGGTAAAGTAAATATTGTTTTTGTTCTTTTGGCGCTTCAAGGGTCGCTTTGAACCTTTGCAAATCGATATAATGGCGATAACTTTTAATCACTGTTGCTTGAATCGGCTGATCCAACAATTGATTTAACAGTGGGATATCTTTTTCCATGATCTGTTGCTGGAGTACCAGTGAGACAGTACTGATGATCGCCGGCTTTTCAGGAGTGGCTAAATAGCTGAGTGGAAGAAGGTACCCGATCGTTTTTCCCATTCCAGTAGCGGCTTCAATCATCAAATCTTTGGACTCATCTTTGGTAAAATGGTCGTATACTGCATTCATCAAGCGATTTTGTTCCTTACGATACATCAATGTTTTCCCAAATATCTTTTCTTTAGCTTGTTTCTTTCTAGGATAAACTTGCTCGTTGTAATGAATGCTGGTATAAAGATCTACTTCTTTTTTTTGCAAAGCTAACCCATCGATTATCTCTAATTCTTCGTTTAACGGCTGAGGTTGTTCTCTCATCTCTTCCATCACACTTTGAATAAATCGACTTGTATCCATTCCAGTTTGCCCACTTAATGCATAAATGGCTTCTAATGTGACTAATGGTAAACGGCGCATCCGTTCTTCAATCAATAGAAGAAGTTGGGCAGTCACTTCGGCATCACTATCAGCTTGGTGTGGGTTTTCATGAATAAAGCCTAGACTCTCTGACAGATCAGCCAATCGAAAGCTTGGCTCACTTGGCAAGAAGATTTGAGCTAATTCAACAGTATCGATGCCAGGAATCTTTAATCCCGGTGTTTGGCACCTTAATAGCTCCTGATTAAGAAAGTTATAATCAAAATAAATATTATGAGCAACAAAAATCGTATCCGCCAACAGATTATAGATGGTTGCGGCCACATCTTCAAAATAAGGTGCTTGTTGGACACGACGATTGGTAATTCCTGTCAGATGTTGGATTTGTTTGGAAATCTTGCGTCCGGGATTAATATCAATCGAAAAACGAGAAGTGATTCGACCACCTTCAATCATGACACATCCAAATTGGATAATGCGATCTTCTTTTGGATTTGTCCCAGTCGTTTCAATATCGACAACTGCATAAGTTTTTGATTTCAAATTTACTTCCTCTTCTCTTGCCTTTAAATGTTCTCTTGCGATTATACTACAATCACCAGAAAATTTCTTAATCTCTCTTTCCATTTATGAAAAAAACCTTTATATTATTGGTTCACTTTCTAAATCATCTGATCACCTTACCTACCGGCTGACTACTCAACTATCTGTTGATGCAGAATCAACTCCACTTATCTGAAGAACGTATTTAACTTTGTGATTGATCCAAAACAAAAAAGCTCGACAACTACAAAGTAGTTATCGAGCTTTTATTCAAATCAATTAATTAAGCTTTAACAACGTTAGTTGCTTGAGGGCCACGTTGACCTTCTTCAACGTCAAAGTTTACTGTTTGACCTTCTTCAAGAGTTTTGAATCCGTCGCCTTGGATAGCTGAGAAATGAACGAATACATCGTTACCGTTTTCTGCTGTAATGAATCCAAAACCTTTTTCTGAGTTAAACCATTTTACTGTACCTGTTTCCATAATAAAAATCCTCCTTGTGTTTCAACACATATTTTGCAATTACTTGAATGGTGTATATCTGGAAGATGTTTATTTGAAACATGCCACAGATTACCGAACAAAAACTACACTCTTAATATATCATATCGGTTACAAAATAGCCACTATTTTCCCTTCTTTTTTTCCTTTTCATCTGGTGTTTTCTGACAAAAAAGAGAAAAAGAGTGATATCTCTGTATTCCGTCCTAACAAATATGGAATCGTTTCCTTATAATTCAGACTTTCTCTAACGATTTTTTTTGATAAGATTCCCCTTAAGAACGATAGTTGATAGTAAAATAACACCAGTTGAATTAATTTTTTCTACTTTTTATTTTTTTACTATAAAAAAAACTGAGGAAAAAAAATTTCCCCAGTCTTGTTCTATCATTTCTTTATTCAACATTCAAAAACTCATGGCACTCTATCAGTAACGAAGGATCGCTACTAAACTTTTCTCATCTGGCGCCTCTTTTTGTTCAAGAATAACTACTTGTCCTCCGTTGATGATGACATTATCTGCCAACTCATTTAAAACTTGACGGCGGTCATACTCTGTTTCTGGATCTTCTCCAAATCCATCCACTAAGTTAGACGTAGCAATAAACAAGTGAGAAATTTTCCCTTCTTTAGCAGCTGGAACGATATCCACTAGTTGATCGATAAATTTTTTATCTAACAAACGATTATACCCTTCTGCTTCTTTTGCAGCTAATTCCTCAGAAAGTTTTTTAGCTCCTGCTTCGATTTCTTTTAACGATAATTGTGCAGGTGAGGCAGAGATCGCCACATCAGAACAATAGTACGGATTTTTAGCAATTTTTTTGAACATCGTTTGGTTTTCCGGTAACGCAAAGAGATAAATTGGGCGTTTTTCAGGATTGTCAAAGGTATCCTTAAGATAATCATCAACTGCTTGATAATAATTGACCCAGTCGATCTCTACTTCCTCATCTTTTGGATTGACACCATGAAATGTAGCTCCCTCACTACCATTTGAAGTATAGTTTAATCCGCCACCTGTTAACTCCGAACCTAAAGCTGTTACTACATCTTTCGGTGCATCTTCCGGTAATTTTACTTCAGTTACCTGCTTATTGTTTACTTCGTACAACTTCATTGAATCACGATTCAATCCTAGTAGATAATAAGCGTAGTTAAAGTGACTATTTTTGATAATCGCTAGAAGATATGGCAGATCACTCACATAATATTGGTCATCTACAGGAATACCTAAGCGATGGATATACGTATGTTCTGGAGATAAGATGACAGCCACGCTTGTTGTAGCGCTTCGCCAAAATGAAGCATCTTCTAACAAACTAGTGATTTTTTCTTGGAACAAGGACCAGTCATGTTCAGCATATTTTTTTTCAAACCGTTTTTTTGCTTCTTTCGCAAAATTTTTGAACTTGATTTGATCTTTTTCTACATCTTGATGTGCGACATGGGTGTTCAACATAATCGTGACGAATGGGCCTGTAGCACCTTCTGAAGTCAGCTGTGACAATAATTCTTTCGCCATTTTTGTCATAATCGTATCCCTCCTAAAAAAAGTCATTCCTTTACTATAAGTAAAGTCTACCACAACAAATTTTTTCGAGATAATAAAACGAATTTTAATAAAACGACTTATTTCTATTTTTGTTTTATTTAATTAATTTCATAATTATTTCATACTTTACTCAATCATTCCTTTCATTTCTTAAAAAGAAATTCAATTCTTTTTGCTATACTAATAGAAAATAAATGAATGAGGTGATCACATGCACATATTCATGATCTTCAGTTTATTAACCCTAACTGCTGTTACTATTTTTGTTGCTTCTCGATTGAATGAGCCAGAAGTGCAACCGGTAAAAATTCGTAGCAAAGATCAAGAGAAGTAACCACTTTTCTCCTTTTTCTATAAATATCTTTTATTATGTTTTTATCAGAAATATTGAAACTACTCTATCTCTTTGATAAAATTTTAATTTATAGGAAAACTATTAGAAAACAAGGAGAAAATAAATGCCTCAAAAAAAATTACGATTGTTCATGTTATTAACAAGTTTGATCTTGTGCCTCACTGCGATTTTACCAATCACAGCAGTTCACGCTGACGAATCATTCAAAGTCAATGCAAAAGCCGCTTTTGCTGTTGATGCAGAGAGTGGTAAGATCCTTTATGATCAAGATGGAGAAAAACCAATGGGAATTGCTTCAATCACTAAAATAATTGGTCTTTATATCGTTCTTGATCAAGTAAAAGAAGGAAAACTGACTTGGGATGAAAAAGTGCCAATTTCAGATTATGCTGAAAAATTGAGCGTTGTTCCTGACTTGTCAAACGTACCGTTGCACAAAGAGAACAGCTATACGGTCAAAGAACTTTTTGATTCAGCCTTTATTCAATCTGCTAACGCCTCAATGGTAGCTTTAGCCGAAAAAATAGCTGGCAGTGAAACAAAGTTTCTTGAATTGATGAAAAAACAATTAAAAGATTGGGGTATTAACGACGCAACGATTGTGAACGCCTCTGGATTAAATAATTCCTATCTCGGTGAGAATCGTCCTGAAGGTACCTCGGAAACAGAAGAAAACCAAATGTCAGCCAAAGATGTTGCGATCGTTGCCAGACACTTGATCTTAGATTTTCCTGAGGTATTAAAAGTGACAAATACTACTAATGAAACATTCGGCGAAGGGACTCAGTCACCTGTCGAAATGGTGAATTGGAATTGGATGCTTTCTGGGTTTGTTAACTATAAAGAAGGCGTAGATGGTTTAAAAACTGGTACAACTGAATTTGCTGGTGCTTGTTTTGTTGGAACGATCAATAAAGATGGTAGACGAGTCATTACGGTTGTTTTAAATGCCGATGACCATGCTACAAATCCAAGTGCCCGCTTCAACGAAACCGGACGTTTAATGGATTACTGCTATGATAATTGGTCAATTAAAGAACTTGGAAAGTCCAATGCAAGTATTCCAGATTTAAAAAACTTAGCAGTGAAAGATGGCAAAGAAACTTCAGTAGCAGTTGCCTTAAAAAATCCTGTAAAAGTTTGGGTAAGAAATGGTATGGATACTGGTAAATTAAAAATTACTCCTACCCTTGATAAAAAAGTCGTAACGAATGATCAAGTAGCAGCCCCCGTCAATAAAGGTATGAAGGTAGGGACAGCAACGATTACCTTAGCCGATGATTCACTGGGCTATTTGGAAGACAATAAAGAACCAACCACAGATATTATTACTGCTAAATCAGTTGAAAAAGCAAATATCTTTGTGATTGGTTGGCGACATGTTACTGATTTTTTTAGTAATTTGTTCTAATCCAGCTAAAATACCAACAAGTAGAACGTAGAATTTTAAGTACACCTCTTAAGTCAGAATGTCATTGTCTAACTTAGGAGGTGTACTTTTATCTAACAATCCCTGCTACATGCCTCAAGTTTTCCTTTTTTTAGTTTTTAATTTTTCAGAACAGCTTTTTTCTCTAATTTTAGCTATAATAGTAAAGGTTGTGTCAATTTTATTGATTTTATCTTTCAATCAATCGTTTTTGCGTAAATTGGTATCAACCTAAACAAAACACGTTTTATTTCGTGTTCATTAAACGAAAGGAGTTAATTCTATGAATTTGACAAGAGACCTGACTTTCTTGGTTCTCTATGTTTTAGGGTTTACCGGTATTCTTTATTGGCGCCGTCGTCAAAGTGATCCTGCTCTGTTCTTTTATTGTGGATCTTGGACATTTATGATGATGGTCACTTACTTCATTGTTTTGGAAATTTTTTATTCCACCTTTTACTTTTTGATCCCACTTGTTTTTTTCAGTATTTTTGCATTCTCCTATTTTACTGAAAAACGCAAACTATTGAACGGGGTATTGTTCAATTTCTTTTTAATTAGTTTTGGCGGCTACTTAGTCACCTTGCTGCTTGAAACACAAAATATTTTTATTGGTGGTTTATTTGCAATAATTGCTATCCCCGTTTTGTTGATCTTGTTATTTGGCGTTTACATTTTGATCGTCTTTTTATTTTGGAACGGGTTATTAGTTTTAAAAAGAGAATCTCGCTCATTAGCCAATCTCTTAACTTTATTATTAGCAATCTTTTTAACGTTATATACTATATTTCAAATCTTCTTTATCCAATATTTCCCACAATGGTTCAATGTATTATTCACGGCTGTCCCATTGATTCTGTTTTATCTTTTTGTGGTTTTCTATAACTTTATAACCGTTTCTTTTTTGTATCAGTTCAACCGTCCACGATACAACCAAAATTACATTATCGTTTTAGGGGCTGGTCTACTAAATGGCGAAACGGTATCCCCTCTTTTAGCAAAAAGAATCGACAAAGCGATCGCCTTTTATTGGGCACAAAGTAAAGCAACCTTGAACCCGCCTATTCTATTGATGTCTGGTGGTCAAGGATCAGATGAAAAAGTGCCGGAAGCAATTGCGATGAAGCAATATGCTTTAGCTAAAGGCATTCCTGAGAGAGATATCTTGGTGGAAGCCAATTCAAAGACAACTTTAGAAAATATGCGTTTTTCTAAAGAACTCATGGATCAACAAACTGGTGGGCCATATCGAGCGATTTTCACTTCTAATAATTACCACATCTTCCGTGCAGGTCTTTATGCAAAGCAAGCTGGTTTAAAAGCGGATGGAATCGGAGCGAAAACTGCCTTTTACTACTTGCCGAATGCATTTTTGCGAGAATATATCGCCATCTTGGTTCTGCACAAAAAAAGACACTTGGTCGTTGGTGGCTTAATCGTGCTATTTACCGTATTACTCGCAGCTTTGAGCATCTTTATTTAAATAAGGCATTTGGGTGTCCCCCAAATGCCTTTTACTTTTTGTAATCTTTCCTTTTGCAACAACTATTTTCGTGTTTTCGTTCTCCCCTTAGATCGCTCAGACTGTTTCTGACTTCCCATCATTGGCAGGAAAAGAATTCCCTTTTTCACTACTACTTTTTGTGCTGAATAAATTCCACTATTACCAGAACACATGAAGCTCACCAGACAGATCATAAAGAAATAACTGGCTGCTTGTCCACCGAACAATTCGATTCCCATAACAAAACAAGCAATGGGTGTATTTGTTGCTCCTGAAAAGACGCCAATGAATCCCAAGGCTGCTAAAAAAGGAATGGACACATGTAAGATTGGTGCTAGAGCAGCACCTAATGTCGCTCCGATTTCAAATAAAGGAGTTACCTCTCCACCTTGATAACCAGCACCTAAAGACAAGACAGTAAATCCAAGCTTTCCAAGAAAATCATAGAAATGGGCGGTACCATTAAAGGCATCAGTTAACAAAGGCAAACTGAGCCCCAAATATCTTTGGGTTTGCAATAAGAGCGCTGCGATGACGACCACAGCTCCGCCAATAAAATTACGTAGAACTGGACTAGCCATTCTTTTGGCATACCAAGTTTTCAAAAAAACGATCGAACGACTAAATACCCAACCAATCAGACCAAAAGCAATGCCTGCAACGAATAATTTAAAGAAAAGAGATACATCCCAACTTGGAATCGTCCCCATAGGGTAATGGATATGTTTCACCCCAAAGCTTTCAGTCACAAAGTTAGCAAACAGTGCTGCAAAAAAACTTGGAAATAAGGCTTCTGTTCTAACTTTTCCAATTGCTAAAACTTCTAACCCAAATAGTGTTCCAGCAAGAGGCGTACCAAAAACGGAACTAAAACCAGCACTGATCCCGCTGATCACCAATAACTCCCGTTCCACTTTATTTAACCGAAAGAGACGGGCTAAATTTTCTGCTAAAGCGCCTCCCATTTGCACAGCTGTTCCTTCTCGTCCGACAGAACCACCAAATAAATGGGTGGTAATCGTTCCAAATAACGTTAAAGGAATCAGGCGTAAAGGAATTTTTTCTTCCCCACCATTTCCTTGATCAATCACTAAGTTATTTCCTCTACCAGAATTTCCTCCGTACTTACTATATAAAAAAGCAAAAATTCCACCACTTACTGGTAAAAGAAACAACAACCAGGGTGAAGCAAGGCGTATATTAGTAACCCATGTTAAACTATTGAGAAAAAAGGCTGATAAACTTCCCATAAAAATTCCCAATAGCAATGTGATCAATAACCATTTGATCATGTATACGACGACCCTAATTGGATCAGGTAATCGATTTTCCATCTCTTTTCCTCCTCAAAAAAAACGCCTACTAAAAAAAGGGGTATCCCGATTCTTAGTAGGCGTCATTAGTTATCTTAAGATTAACGTTTAAAGGCGAACACCATCACCTATTCACTTCATCAATTAAAATAGCATATATTTATGAAAAATACAATGAAATTATCCTTCTTTTTTTACAATCTCAGTAAATTCATAAAAAGGAGTCAATTGGACTAAATTGTGGTTACAATGCTCACTATCATGGCAAATATAGTTTCCTTTTTTCGTATAGGTGCCATCTGAATTCGATTTTGTTGTTGCTAAAAAGAGTGACACACTCGAAGTTTTTTTACAAATCGTACAAATCCCTTTCGTGATGGTCGGGGATAAAGTCCCGCGAATACCATTTAACTTCCCTGATTCATCATAATAAACAAGAAATTTTTTCTGAGTACCAGGATCATTCCATCCAATATAGGTGTGTTCTCTTAAATCCAAATGATTCCAATCAGGTTGTTTTAGCTTTTTCACTTTTCGGAATAATTTTTCGATTTGAGCTTTCGAAGGTTGCTCAAAAGGTTGAACTGATTCTTTTAATTCTTCTAATAAGCGTTCAGCAGTTTCTTTGGTCAAAGAAGTATTTAAGATGTTTTCTAAGAAAAGGTTCATCCTTTGTGAGGGTTCTACTAGTTCCTCTATTCTCTCCACAGCTAATGCTTGGACCGTTTCGATCGTTTTAGAATCGTTTACTGAATGATAGACTGATATTAATTGTTCGACTTCTCTTTTAATAAAATAATATTGATAAGGTTTAATTGTTTTTTCCATGACTTTGAGTCCTTTCTTCTTTCAAGTGAATGTACTTTGAAGAAAAGAACTTCAACAAAGTACGTTAGTTAAAGCTTTTCCACTCTTTTAAATAAGATCCATATGGCATCTTATCATCACCCCCTTTAAGTTTGTATCAACAACTTGTTCTTGATACAAAGTAAACAGTAAAAATCATGGTTCGTCAATAAAAAAAAACCTGAGAAATTTTATGAAATTTCTCAGGAAGAATTCTTAATCACATCGTATTAAATCGATTGTTCTTTGCCGAAATATCTTTGCCATTTTTGTTTCATCGAAGCAGTCATTGGCTGCGCTGCTTCTTTCACAGCACAATATTTGTCGACAAACGTCACAATATAGCTTTCTTTATACTTAGGCGGTGCGATCGTAGCGCCCCACATATGTTTTAAGATGATATCACGCTCTAAATCGGATAGGTCAGTAATTTTTTCTGCATTTTTCACTGCGATCCTTGGATGGATATAAGCATGCGTTCCTTCATCAAATTTTGTTGTACGCCAATCATAGTAGAAAAGATCATGCAAAAGACCTGCACGTGCAGTCGCTTTTGCATTACCGCCCCATTTTTTGGCTAATTTATAACTATAGTAAGAAACACTAAGAGAATGCTCTAATCGAGTGGAGTGGACATGTTGTGTATAATTGGCTAATTTCTTCACTGCATCTGTTGCTAATAGATCTTCTACATAAGACATATATTCTTCGTCTTCACGCCATTTTTCTGTCATAATTATTGATCTGCCACCTTTTTTGAATTTCATTTTCCTTTGAAATTGATCCTAGTATACCATTAGTGTTCGGAATATTCTAGTGAGGTTCCATCAAAATGTAGAAAGCTTAATAGTTCCTTAATCATAAAGAGAAATGGTAAAGTACGATGCCTGCTGCCACTCCTACATTTAATGATTCAGCATTTCCGCGAATCGGAATATAGATATTTTTATCCGTCAAGGAAAGAATTTCGGGCCGCACGCCTTGCCCTTCATTCCCCATGACAATTGCATACTTCTCAGGAACAGTTACCTGTTCTAATGAACGAGCATCCTCGTTCAATTCCGTTCCATAGATATTAAAATTGTGTTCCTTTAAAAGCGGGATCATTTGCTCAAGGTCTGTTTGAAGTATTGGTAGATGGTAATTGCTCCCCTGCATACTTCTTAACACTTTTGTACTATAAATGTCAGCTGATCCTTTTCCTAAAACGACACCAGATAGTCCAAAAGCATCTGCCGTACGAATCATTGTTCCAACATTCCCAGGATCTTGGACATTATCTAACAATAACCATCCTCCAGTTAATTCGGGCATGTTTACTTTTTCGTAGAGCATAACGGCTAAGATACCTTGGGGTGTTGGCAAATCTGATACCACAGCCATGACTTCATTCGTTACCAAGGTACAAGGGATGTCTAAATGGTTTTTAAGCCACTCCTCCCACTCTTCTAACCCTTTTTCTGTGATTAAGATTTCTTTTACTTTGGCATGAGAAGCAACTGCCTCTTCAACCAAATGGAATCCTTCGAGTAGATACTCGCCTGTTTCTTCCCGGTATTTTTTCTTATGTAGTTTTTTCAATTCTTTGATTCTTGGATTTTTTGCTGATTGGATTTCTTTCACATTTTTCACCTCACTTAATTATAGCATGAATTCGAACCTTGAACTTGTTACAACATCAAAAAATCGGTATCATTAATTTAAAAAGCAAGGAAAGAAAGGTGGATATGATGAAAAAAATCAAGATGAACGTTCAAGGACGTGTCCAAGGTGTTGGCTTTCGTTATATGACAAAAATCGTTGCCGATCAATTAGGGATCACAGGCACAGTTAAAAACGAAGAAGATGGTTCGGTGACAATCGAAGCATGTGGCGATGAGGAAACGATCAAAAGATTCATTGAAGAAGTAAAGGATTCTCCAAGTCCTAGTGGTCGCGTACAATACGTTGACTTGCAAGATAATCCGATGATGGAAGAACGAAAAAAATTTGATGTGATCGGCTAATTTACTGATTCTGAATGGACGAAACACGCAAAAGGTAGTTCTATTTACACTATGAGAAGGCTCACATGACTTTAAGAAAGTTTGACGATAAAGGACTTTTTTTAAAGAAACAACGTGCCTTCTCTCTTCTAATCGTCCCTCACTCGTTTGATCGTTTTTGCTTCTGTTTAACCGATGGCTTTTCTCCCTTTCCTTTTTGTGGTTTGACAAATAACTTTTTTATTTTTTTAAGACCATATAGGTAGGAATCTATGAATTTTCTATAAAGTAGATTGAATTGTGTGTGCTTTTTTAGTATAGTTAATTTTGTGTAAAAATTATAAAAGAGGAAGTATTTTATGAATAAATGGAAAAATTGGGTATTGGGTTCTGGCCTTGTCACAGTCATGCTTTTCTTATCTGGTTGTGTTCGTCTGGATTCAAATGGTAACCCTGACACATCAGGTATCGTGTACCGAGTATTAGTCCATCCAATGGGACAAGCGATTACATATTTAGTGGAGAACTTCAACTGGTCCTATGGTTGGGCTGTTATTTTAATGACAGTCATCGTTCGTATCATCATTTTGCCATTAGGTATTAGTCAATCGAAAAAGACAATGATCCAATCTGAAAAAATGCAAGCATTGAAGCCGCAAGTCGAAGCCGCTCAACAAAAACTAAAAACGGCGACTACTCGTGAAGAACAAATGGCTGCACAAGCTGAAATGCAACAAGTTTATCGTGAAAATGGGTTAAGTATGACTGGCGGGATCGGCTGCTTGCCTCTCTTGATCCAAATGCCGATCTTTTCAGCCCTTTATTTCACAGCTCGTTATACAGAAGGCATTCGTGAATCCTCTTTCTATGGGATCGACTTAGGACACCCTAGTTTTGTATTAGTTGCGATTGCTGGTGCTGCTTATTTACTTCAAGGATATATTTCAACAATCGGTATCCCTGAAGAACAAAAGAAAACAATGCGTACGATGCTTATCGTTTCGCCTGCGATGATCGTCTTCATGTCGATCAGTGCGCCAGCTGGAGTCACACTTTATTGGGTAGTTGGTGGTATCTTTAGTTGTTTGCAAACCTTCATTACAAATGTCATCATGAAGCCTAAATTAAAAGCTCAAGTGGCAGAAGAGTTAAAACAAAATCCACCGAAGCAAGTCGTAACACCTCGTAAAGACGTGACACCTGCGGATAGCGAACAACCAGTGAAGAAACAAGTCAAAGCACCTAAAAACCAAACAGGTCGTAACGCTGGAAAACAACAAAAACGGAAATAACTAAGCATTTCGTTTATTTCTCAAAATAGCTGAAATAAAAAAGGAAGAGAGAACGCCTCTCCTCCTTTTTTATTTTGTCCTCTGATCATTGATCATTCTTTGCTAAATTGCCGAATCAATGGTTCGGATTGAATAAAAATCAGTGTAGACATTTTTCTTCTCACTAGCAGCAACCACTTTCAAGGTCTTTGACCTGTTGTTTGTCATCATTAGATTTTCTTTTTGATCCTCAATAAATCAACTAGTGGATTGACTTTGGTTATCGTTGTGATTGCGAGATAGATCGGACAAGCAATGACGAATTGGATCAGATTGGTTCGGATATTACTCGTTAAATGACCTGTTAAAAACCTGGTGATCAAACACATGATCAATCCAGCAATTATAAACATCCCGATTTTTCTGAGAGAAAAGGTAAACGTCGTCTGTTTCAGAAAAGCTCTTGTTCTTACAACTGTAACAAAACTTTCGGCGAGAATAGTTGAAAATACGACCCCCAAAAAGCCAATAGACGGCAATAGTATGAGATTTGCCACAAGATTGATGATAGCTCCAATGATTACTGAACGATTATACTCTTTAACCTGACCAATTGGCATTAGATATTGTCTAGAAATCGCCATGCCTAAAGGAACGATCACAATCAAAACCGTAAAATATGGAATAATTTGAGTGATGTAGCTAAATTTTTCGCCAAAAAACCAAGGAACGAGCTTGTCATAAACTGTCAACATCCCAAACATGATTGGAATCGAAAAAAACAATTGTAAATGAATCGTTTTTTCCATCGTGCGAACGATTTTCTCCATATTTTTTTTTGCAAAAAAACTTGTCATATGGGGAAGTAAGACGATGTCTAAGGTAGTTATGATCGTGATGAATACGGTATTCAATTGCAGAGAATTGGTAAAATAGCCCACTGCAACACTTCCTAATGTGAAACCTAAAAGGGTCTTATTCAAATTGGTATACAACATGATCGCAATTTGAGGAATAAAATAATCAAAAGAGCCCTTTAAATGACTAAGACTTTTCTTTAAATCAACTTTCGTCAAATGAATGTATTTAGGAATAAAGAACCAGACACTCACTTGTGAACAAACTAAACCTAGTCCTTGAATCAAGGTATATTTTAACGTGTCGTCTTCGTTTTTAATCAAGAAAAGAATGAGAAAAAACGTGACTAGTTGGACTACTAAATTAGCTATACTAGTTTTCTTAAAATCTTCAATTCCCATAAAAAACCAAGATACGTCAAATAATACGGCAAAAATCGCCAAGGATTGGACAAACAAATACGAACGATTATTTAATAAAGAGGCAACAATAAAGTAAGCGACTATGACAATTAAGCTCGCTAATGCCTTAAAAAGCAGAATTTCCCAAAAAACTTCTGATAACGCTTCTTTCTTACGGTTGTAAGTCAAAGTTATTTCCCGGTTCCCGTACATCGTTACCCCTAGCCCCGCAAACAAAACAAAATATTGGACAATTGAAAACGTATAATTATAAAGACCGATCCCACTTGGCCCTAAAGCATTAGAAACGATTGGAATGGTAATAATCGGAAGAATGATTTTCGTCAGTTGAAACAAGCTCTGATAAAAAAAATTTTTGGCTATATTTTTCATTTATTCATCCCGTCTAAAAATATCTCTCGTATAGACTTTTTCGATCACATCTTTTAATTGATGGTCCATCCGATTTGAGACGATCACATCCGATAGTTGTTTGAATCGCGCAAGATCCGAAACGACAGGCGCATGATGAAATTCTTCAACAGGTAACGTTGGCTCATAAACAACCACCGAAAC
Organism: Enterococcus sp. C65; assembly: GCF_040887165.1. Lineage (NCBI taxonomy): Bacteria > Bacillati > Bacillota > Bacilli > Lactobacillales > Enterococcaceae > Enterococcus > Enterococcus sp. C65. The sequence goes on from NZ_JBFOFG010000006.1 coordinate 96,183, forward strand.
TCCTTGTTCCTGGATTCGTTTCATGACTCCTTGAATCGATGAATAACGGAAATTGTCTGAATCGGCTTTCATCGTTAACCGATAGATTCCCACAGTTTTAGGCTTTTGGGCTAAAATTTGTTCTGCAATAAAATCTTTTCTGGTTGTATTTGCTTCAACGATCGCTTGGATAAGATTGTTAGGCACATCGGTATAATTTGCTTTCAACTGTTTCGTATCTTTTGGCAAACAATACCCTCCATAACCAAATGAAGGATTATTGTAATGAGAGCCGATACGTGGGTCCAGTCCGACGCCTTCAATGATTTGTTTCGTATTTAAGCCTCGTATCTCCGCATAACTATCCAATTCATTGAAGTAAGCCACACGCAACGCCAGATACGTATTTGAGAATAACTTGATTGCTTCCGCTTCTGTTGAATGAGTCAATAAAACTGGGACATTATCTGCTTGCGTATTCTTTTTGAACATATTCGCAATCTCTGTTCCTCTATCTGAACATTCTCCTACAACAATGCGGGAAGGATAAAGATTATCGTACAATGCTTTACCTTCACGTAAAAATTCTGGTGAAAAAACAATATTTTCTGTTTGATATTTTTTCTTTAATTCGGCCGTATACCCTACTGGTACCGTGGACTTAATGATAAATTTTGCTTCTGGACGAATGGCGAGAGCTTGTTCAATGATGCTCTCAATCGATGAGGTATTAAAATAATTTTTCTTTTCATCGTAATCAGTGGGTGTGGCAATAATCAAATAATCACCAAAAAGAACCGCTTCTCGGAAATCCTTAATAAATTCGATTGCTAGGTCTTCTCTTTGAAGAAAATTATGTACTTCACGGTCTTCAATTGGTGACTCCTTCTTTTGTAGTCGTTCGATCTTTTCTGCTACGATGTCATAAGCTTTGACATTCTCATGCTGGCTAAGTAATAACGCATTGGCTAGCCCTACATAGCCTAGGCCGAAAATTGATACGTTCAATTGGTTTCACCTCTATCATTAGTTTTATTAACATAAAAAACACAAACTGGAACGTTATTGGTAGTTCTTCGTTTCATTCGCTTTATCATTCTTCTAAAAAAACAAAGCCATTTACTTTTCCTTTGAACCCAGGCTCATTTCGTCAGTCACTCTTACAAATAATCAAAACATTCTTGAGGTTAAGAGCTTTTCACCTCATTTTCCCTGTTTAAGTGCTTTTTTTATTTTGTGAAATTCCTTTAGTTATAAAGTTTCATAAAGTTCTGCTACTTGATTGATGATTACGTTTTCGCTGAATTTTTGGATATGAGCAGCAGCGTTCTCGGAATATTTTGTAACAGGTAACGTTCCAGAAAAAAAATCTTGAAGAATATTTACTAGTTCTTCTGACTCTTTGACATCAAACAATTTTCCTGTGTTCTCATCATAGATCAGATCTTTATTGCCTCGTATATTTGAAGCGACTACCGGTAAACCAACGCTCATAGCCTCCATGATCGATACGGGCAATCCTTCTCTTAAAGAAGGAAAGAGAAATAGATCACTCATTTTCATGATCTCAATAATATCCTTACGATATCCGAGTAAACTGACTTTCTTTTCCAAACCTAAAAATTTAATTTTTTGTTCTAGCGTTTGTTTCAAAGGCCCCGTTCCACAAATAAAATAGTGGAAATCTTGGTCTTTAAATGAAGCGAGTGCATGAATCACCAGTTCGTGGTTTTTGTTTTTATTCAATTCACCGACTGAAAGGAGTACTTTGGTTGTTGGCTGAGCTAGTGAAAGTACCTTACTTTTTAGCCGTTTATCAACCAAGGTTTTCTCGAACTTTTCTACTTGGATTCCAACCCCCTGAATCAAATGAGTTTGTGTTGCTTTAAATTTTTGTGAAGCAAGCAAATAATCTTCCTGATTAATGGTAATAAGCTTACTTGTATAACGAGATAAGTATTTTTCAACTGGGTAATAGACGAACCAATTAAGCATTGGGGCTCCTTGATAAAAGTGAAACCCGTGTGCCGTATAGTAGATAGGAATATTGATCCGCTTACAAGCAAGTCTTGTCACCATCGAAGCAACTGGCGTATGCGTATGTACGATATCGATATTCTCTTCTTTGATCAGCTGTTTGATTTTCTTATAGGCTAAAAGATTGCTTTTAGCTAATGGATTCCTATTGAATGGTATTTGAAACACAGGTATTTTTTTATCAGAAAAATAAGATGCCAACGGTTGTTCAAGCGCACATGCCACACTCACTTCATGTCCATTTTTGATTAGTTGATCAATATGTGGGATTAAAAAAGCATTGAGTGTATTGGAGATCGTCGTCACATATAAAATTTTCAGTATGGTTCATTCCCTTCAAATTTTTCACTTGTTGGTCCAAAATTTGAGCTAATCCCTTCTTGTTTGAACACTTTAAGGACTGTTTGTAACAAGATCCAAACATCTTTGCCAAACGAATAACTTTCAACGTACAAACAATCATACGTAAACTTTTCTTCCCAACTGATCGCATTTCTACCACTGACTTGGGCCAATCCGGTCAAACCTGGGCGAATGTTGTGGCGTTTTCGTTGCTCTTCATTATAAAGTGTCAAATATTCTACCAATAATGGACGAGGACCAACAAAAGACATTTCGCCTTTAAAGATATTCCAAAGCTCTGGCAGCTCGTCAAGGCTAGTCGCTCTAAGTAGTTTGCCGAATTTTGTCAGACGAACTTCATCTGGAAGATACGCGCCATGTTGATCTTTCTCGTCTGTCATCGTGCGAAACTTGTACATAAAAAATAATCGTTCATTCTTCCCTGGTCTTGTTTGCTTAAAAATAACCGGTGAACCTAGTTTAAATCGAACACACCCCGCAAGTATGAGCATCAGTGGTGCAAGCAAAAGCAATAAAAGACCTGAGAAAAAAAGATCGAACGCACGCTTTCCAAAAAGTCGATAAAAGGTTGGTTTACTCATAACGCATCACTCGCTTGATCGTTGCAACGACTCTATTTAACTCTTCATCCGTCATTTTAGTATCTGAGGGAAGACAAACTCCAGAAGAAAAAAGCGATTCTGCAACTTCGCCGCCAATAAAATCAAACGAGTCAAAAACAGGCTGTAAGTGCATCGGTTTCCAGACAGGACGTGCTTCGATCTGTTCTTTTTCCAATTCTTCAATCAAATAAGATGGATCTATTCCTTCTAAACGAATGACACTCAACCAATAGTTAGGTTCGTTCCAAGAGTTTTCCGGCATAAATTGTATATTAGGAAACTCGGACAATTCTTCTTGATAAAATTGATAGATGGCACGCTTCTTTTGGATTCTTTCATTTAATACTTTTAATTGACCACGTCCGATTCCTGCTAATATATTGCTCATACGATAGTTGTAACCGATTTCTAAATGTTGATAATAACGTTCATTTTCACGAGATTGAGTGGCCCAAAATTTGACTTTTTCGATTTTTGATTGATCGTCAGAGATTAATGCTCCCCCACCTGAAGTTGTGATGATCTTATTTCCATTGAAGGAATAAATCCCATAGTCTCCAAACGTTCCTGTATATTTACCTTGGTAAGTCGTTCCTAATGATTCGGCAGCATCTTCAATCAACGTCACTTGATATTCTTGACAGATCTGCATGATTTCAGCTAAGTTTGCAGCTAATCCATATAAATGAACGACGATCACCGCTTTCGCTTTTGGATATTTTTCTAAAGCTGCGCGTAAATGAACAGGACTCATATTCCAAGTTTCGGCATCACTATCCACAAAGATTGGGACGGCTCCTTGATAAAGAATCGGGTTGACCGTAGCTGCAAAAGTCAAGGATTGACAAATCACTTGATCTCCTTTCGTGACACCTGCTGCCTTTAATGCTAAATGAATCGCTGCCGTACCTGAAGAAAGCGCAGCAACATGCTTGGCTCCCACATGATCTGCCAGTTCTTGCTCAAAACCATCGACATTGGCACCTAAAGGGGCAATCCAGTTCGTATCAAAGGCTTCTTTGACAAACGCTTGTTCATAGCCTGCTTCACTCATATGGGGCGAAGCTAATAATATTCGCTTTTTTCTCACATCAACTCCACCTTTCAATTATCTTTGCTGGTACCCCCACCCATTTTGAATGATGAGGGATATCTCTGATGACAACACTGCCAGCCCCAATAATGTTGCCATCACCAATCGAACATTCTTGAATAATCTTTGTACCGACACCTAGTTCATTTTTATCTCCTAAAGTGACTGCTCCCGAAATATTGACATTAGGAAAAATGGCATTGTAACTACCTATAATGGAGTCATGACCGATTGTTGAACCAATATTGATCATATTGAAGTCACCGATTGAAATATCTGCAGTATAGGTCGTGTAAGGCATCAATATGTTCCCAATGCCCAGTTGAACATTTAAGCCAATCAATGCGCTAGGGGCAAACAAATTTGGAAAAAGCAAGTGAGGGTTTTGTCGTAACTGTTCATAGATGTTTTCTTTGACCGTCGGAGCCGCAATCCCAAGAAAAACTGCCATTGGTGTTTTGACTTGAAGCAAGTCAGCAATTTTGCCAATCACAGGTTTTCCTAGAACATCGCTTTGCTCACTTTTACGATCATCGACAAAACCGACCCACTGATACTCATTTTGTTGTTGGAGCAAAAAAGCAATTTCTTTACCAAACCCACCTGCTCCTACTATTATTGCATCCACTCGCTTTCTCCTCTCGTTTCTTTTTTTGATGGTCAAACGTTTTTTTACATGCGATTTGAATAACGTATCCCTATGCAATTTTTGATCGCAGGAATCGTATAATCCAGCACATAAAGCAATGATTTTACTACTTTACTAATAGTACGTTCAGCTTAAAACAGCTAGTTTCTATTGATTAGAAGCATTGGCAAAACGAATCACTTCTCTTGCTAATTGTTTCTCATCTTTTGGCAAATGACGGATAAAATCCATCACTTTTTGATTTGAATAACCTTTGATGTTTCCGACAAAAATTTTTTCATAGACAGCTTCATCGTTTCTCTCTTTATCCAACAGTAGTTCTTCATATAGTTTTTCCCCAGGACGGATACCCGTTTCAAGAATCTCAATTTCGTCTTCACGATAGCCACTCAGGCGAATCATATTTTTGGCAAGGTTGACGATTTTGACTGGTTCACCCATATCTAAAATAAAAATCTCTCCACCTTTAGCCAAGACTCCTGATTGAATGACCAATCGACTTGCTTCAGGAATTGTCATAAAGTAACGTGTCATCCGAAAATCAGTAATCGTGACTGGTCCACCTTGCGCAATTTGTTCACGAAAGACAGGAATCACACTTCCTCGTGAACCTAATACATTTCCAAAGCGAACAGCGGAAAATGTTGTTCCATTTTTTTCGTTCAATCCTGTTACAATCATTTCTGCAATCCGCTTTGTCGCTCCCATCACATTAGGTGGATGATTCGCTTTATCTGTTGAGACCATCACAAAATTTTTGACTTTCGCTTGTTTGGCTGCTTCCGCAACATTTTTCGTTCCAAGAATATTATTTTTTACTGCTTCTTTGGGATTTACTTCCATGAGAGGAACATGCTTATGTGCTGCAGCATGATAAACGATATCTGGGCGATAGTTTTGCATGATCTCATTGATTTTGTCACGATCTTGAATATCTGCAATGAGCGGGACGATTTTTGTCTGCTGATTTTGCTGATTCATGCGGAGTTCCCGATCGATCAAATAAATCGAATTTTCCCCATGTCCTACTAGTAATAATTGTGCTGGGGAAAACTGGATAATCTGCCGACAAATCTCTGAGCCGATCGAGCCACCCGCACCAGTCACAAGAATGGTTTTCCCTGTTAAATGACCTTTGATCGATTCAATGTCCAATTCAACTTCATCTCTTTCTAGTAAATCAACTACGTCAATTTTTTTTAATTTTGTGACACTGACTTTTCCAGAAGCGATTTCTTCCATTGAAGGCATCGTGTTTACTTTGACATGCAAGGATTCTACCATTTGAAAGATATTCCTGATTTTTGTTTTGGATAAGGAAGGAATGGCGATGGTAACGATTTGTACATCATGTTTCTTAATTAGTGTAGGGAGGTCTTTGATCATACCGATCACTTTTTTTCCTGAAAGATATGTATTTTGCTTATTAGGATCATCATCAACAAAACCAATGACATAGGTGTCACTTGCTGTTTTTGATCCAAGTAAGATATTTGCCAAAATTCTACCGCCTTCACCAGCGCCTACGATGATCGTCTTCTTGGCAGTGGCTCTAGGTTGTAGCTTTGTCTGCTTTTTCTCAATGTAAAGACGCCACTCCAGACGGCTTCCCATGATTAAAAGCAAAGACAAAATATAGGTAAAGATCGTTAGACGTAACATATACTGATGATTGATAAAAAACAAGACAAAAAGATTTGAAATCATAGTGATCGACAAAGAAACAAAAATCGCCCTGATTTCTTCTAAATTCATATAGCGATTGATTCTTGTAAAGACTTTAAATAAACTCCCATAAAACAAATAGAAACCTATTGAAACGCCTGTAGAGATGAACATAAAATCCGTTGATACTTCTGCGAATGGCTTCATGAATCTAATTGTAGCAATGTTTGCCAAAAACAACAATAAGCTATCAACTCCTATCAAAATAGCAATCTTTCTTTTTCTTGTGACTTCAAACACCTTTACTCCCCCTAAAATAACCCAAACTTCTTCTTTTTTATCGCTTGATAAGTTGGATAATGAATCTGCTCCCCATTGATTAAATCTTTGGCGACTTGTTTCATTTGCTCAACTTTTTCGTTATTGAAGTCTTTAGCGATTTGTTCATAACATTCTTTTAAACAAAAAGAACGTCGCTCAACACCGTGAGCATCCGAAGCAACCATTTGTACAAGATTGTACTTGACCATTTTTTTTGCTGTTTTTTGGATTTCTTTGCCAAAGCGCCCCAGATAACTTGGCGCTGTCAGCTGTGTCAAACACCCCATTTCTAGATAAGGCAACAAACGATTCGGATCTTTTGCAAAATAAGTATTACGCTCAGGATGCACGATTACTGGTATTTTTCCTAGTTTCAACAGTTCAAAAAAAAGGTTCTTTGCATATAACGGTACTTCTAATGTAGGAAATTCAATCAACAGATAAGTATCATTTAAATCTGTAAAAAGAAGTTCATCTCGGTGAAGCGCTTCAAGCAATTCTCCAGTAATACGAACTTCTTGACCTTCTAATAACACCAACGGTAAATTTCTTTTATCCAGCTCTTTTTGTAAAGTGGCGACTAGGGGAATGACTTTTTTCTTTTGATTACAATACTTGCCATTGTTATGGTGCGGTGTACATAAAATATGAGTAATCCCTTGTTCAACCGCTTTTTCAGCCATTGCCAGGCTTTCTTCCAGGTTTTGCGCACCATCGTCAACTGCTGGTAATAGATGACAATGTAAATCGATCATTCCCTTTACCTCCTCTTTATCATTCATAATAATAACTTGTATCTTTGCTTTGTTCGACTCCGTTATAAACAATTCCCAGTACCTTTGCCTGAGCCATCTCTAATAATTTTTTGGCTTTCACAACTGCTTCTTTTCGTGAAGTCTTTTCACGTACTACCAGAAGCGTACCATCTGCCTTTGATGACAAGATTTGAGCATCTGTCACAGTTACAATCGGCGGCAAATCAAACATCACGATATCATAGAGCTGACTTGCTTCTACCATTAGTTGATCCATTCTTTTCGAGCTTAACAGCTCTGATGGATTAGGAGGAATCGGTCCACTTGGTAATACCGATAATTCCTTGATTGCCGTTTTTTGGATCCCTTTACTGATCGTTTCAGTTGAGCTGAGTAAATTACTTAACCCATAGTGATTATTTACTTGAAATGCTTTGTAAATAACTGGTTTTCGCATGTCAGCATCAACTAATAATACTTTCTGCCCAGCTTTTGCAAAGACAACAGCCAGATTTGCAGCCGTTGTCGATTTCCCTTCACCTGGTCCAGATGACGTGACCACGATCGTTTTGACTTGTTGATCATTGATTGAAACAAATTGGATATTGGTTCGAATCGTTCGGTAGTGCTCGGCCGCTGCTGATGAAGGATTAGTTAAAGTAATCAAACGAATCGGTTGAAGTAGTGTTTCTTTTTGTTTTATGACACGTCGCATGTTTTCCCTCCTACACTCTTGAACGAGCTCTACGAGAAGCTCTCGCTTGTTCACCAGTTTCATCGTTTATTGTCACCGGTGCGTTGTTGTTTTTGTCATTTCTATTGAAATCTTTGGCAGTCATTTCTGGTACCGTTCCTAAAATTGGAAACCCTATGACCTCCGAAAGATATTTTTCATCTTTCACAGTCTGGTCGAACAATTCCAATAACAGAGCTATCCCCATGCCAATCATCAAACCTAAAATAAGGCCAAGGGCAATATTTATTTTTTTATTTGGTGACACCGATGTTCCGTCCGCAACCGCTTCAGAAATGATCGATATTTTATCGACATTCATCACATCTTTTGCTTTCGTTTGAAACACCTCAGCTGTGGTATTCGCAATTTTCTGAGCATTATCTGGAATCGAACTAATCGCTTGGATAGAAAACATTTGTGAATTTTCGGATTGATTCACTGTGATTGCTTGTTTGATTTCTCCAACCGTCATTGCTAGCTGATCTTGCGTTTCTAATTGATCTTTCACTTCACTTAAAACTAAGTCACTAATGATCATATCTTTGTAGGTGTTAATCATTTGTAAATTCGTATTCACATCATTGACATTCGTAATATTTGACTGAGGCAACGTGACAATCAATTGGGCTTGTGAACTAAACTTAGGTGTTAGAATAAAGAATGTAACGAAACTTGCTACCGCCAAACCAACTAACGTTGAAATAAATAAGGTCAACAAACGCTTACGAAATACTCCGATGATCTCTTTTATACTAATTGTCTCTTCCATTTCTCTCCACTTTCCTGTTACTTTCCTAGATTCATTTTTCTTTTAACACATGACATCCTGCTGATGTTACTTGTTCTCATAAAATATACTCATTTCAGTGAAGCTTCGTGAGACTTCCATCCTATGAACATACTTAGATAATAAAATGACATCGATTTCTAAAAAAATTTTTTAGTTTATCATTCAGATAATAATTATTATCATCTAGAGTAAGATACTGGATCCCATCGTTTTAAAAACTTTTTATTCCCAAAAAAATAAATCGTTACTTTATCTAATCGCTTCCAAATCACGGTAAATTTGCTAATTCTATTAGACAAGTAAAGAATTTCTACCTGAGACCCTATTTACTATTATCCCATTCATAACAAGCTTTTCTTGTTATGAATAACAATTTTTCTATATTAATTATACCTAACTTTCATTTTTAAATAAAGGATGATTTAAAAATAACAAAAACTATGCATTTCACTCAATAGCACTAACCGATTGTTCTCTTTTTACCAAAAAATGTCATATTGTTCTGATTCGTGAAAGAAAAGTCGCTTATTGCTAGATAGCATGAATAAAAACGATATACACTACATAAAAAGAGTCTGAGGTATTAAGACCTTAAGCTTACTTTTTATACTAAGATGAGTAATTGCTATGAAAGCATCCACTCTGGTACTTTCACAATCTTATCGACGGCGTTCAAAGATCTGCACTTCGGTAATCAGTCAAAAAATAAGCCGAAGCATTTAAAAATAGAAGAAACTATTTTCGGATGCTTCGGCTTATATCTCAGAGCTAGACTTGTCATAACGCTTGTTTCAAATCAAGTTGGCAAAGGGCTACCTGATTTATTTAGTGATAATCTGATCTAAGCTTGCTATTGATAGTGCCATTTCAGCAATTTGTTTCAGCTGTGCCAAACGATTGTTACGGACAGCAGGATCGTCTACCATGACCATGGTTTGGTCAAAATACGTTTCGATCAATGGACGTAAAGCAACAAGTTGATCATAATCTTCTTTCAGCGTTTGTGTACCAAATTGTTTTTTCATTTCTGCTACCGCTTGATAAAGTGCTGTTTCAGCTTCATTTTCAAATAACGCAGGATTAATCTCTGTTGTCGTTGTTTCTTGCGCTTTCTTCGCTAAATTAACCACTCGAGTCAATGCTTCCATCGATGGCTTAAACTCTTCCTCATCTAAACGTTCTTTAAACAGTTGAGCTGCTGCAAAAACTTTTGTCAAATCGCTTTGTTTTGCATTTAAAACTGCATCAATCACATCGTGTCGGATTTGTTTTGTAGTTAGTAACTGACGGAAACGTCCTTTGATAAAATCAATGACTGCCTGTTGTCCATCCGATAACTGGACGCCAAAACGTTCTTGATCTTCATTGATTGCCTGGTCGATTTCACGTTGTAAACGAACCAATGGAAATGCCCAATTTTTTGCTTCGATGATGCGGACAATCCCATACGCTTGACGACGAAGAGCATACGGATCATTTGACCCACTTGGGATCATTCCAACTGTAAAGAAAGAGAAGATACTATCTAATTTGTCTGCAATCGCTAATACTGCACCAATTTTGGTTTCTGGTAAGTCACCTTCACTTGAAATTGGCAGATAGTGTTCCTTGATAGCTATTGCTACAGCTGATGTTTCGCCGTGTAATCGCGCATATTTTTCACCCATGATCCCTTGAAGCTCTGGAAACTCACCTACCATGTTGGTCACTAAATCAAATTTATAGATTTCAGCAGCACGTTGTAAATCCGTTAACTCTTCTGGTGATAAGCCGACAGATTTACCTAAAATACGAGCAATAACTTGTACTCGTTGCATTTTTTCGTAGATGCTTCCAATTTTTTCATGGAAAGTCACTGATTTTAATTTATCAACAAAAGTCTCGATTTCAATCTTTTTATCTTCATTGTAGAAAAACTCTGCATCTTCTAAACGAGCAGTCAATACTTTTTGATTTCCACGGATCACGTTTTCTAGTTTGACACGATCCCCATTTCGAGCAGAAATAAAATGTGGCAAGAGTAATCCTTGGTCATTTCTTACTTCAAAATAACGTTGGTGCTCCTTCATTGAAGTAACCAATACTTCTTCAGGGACAGACAGATATTTTTCTTCAAAATCGCCAGCAAAAACTGTGGGATATTCGACTAAATTATTCACTTCTTCTAATAACTTTTCGTCTAAATCGATCGTCCAATGGTTTTTCTCTGCTAATTCTGTTGCTTGTTGGACAATCATTTCTTTTCTTTTATGTGGCGCAGCTATCACGAATTGTTCTTGTAATTTTTCTTCATACTCATTGGCATGAGCGAAACGAACTGTTTCTCCTAAGAAACGATGACCACGTGATGTGCGATCTGTTGTAACATCTAAAATCTCGAAAGGAATCACTTCATCATCTAGTAAAGCAACAATCCAATGAATAGGACGAATATATTCAAAGTCAAAATTTGCCCAATGCATCGTAACAGGAAATGTCAAACTTTTGATGACATCTGCAAGTCCAGTCAATACTTCTTTCGCTGGTTGTCCATGTGTATATTTGGTTACGTACACATACTCTACACCCTTCAGCTCTTTAAAGGTAATATCGTCAGTCGTCAAACCTTGACCACGTACAAACCCTTCTGCGGCTTTCGTCCAATTTCCATCTGAATCCAATGCGATTTTTTTAGCCGGACCCTTTAATTCTTCTTCGCTATCTGCTTGACGTTCTGGGATATTGGTTACTTTGATCGCTAAACGTCTTGGCGTTGAAAAAGTTTCGATTGTATCATAAGACAATTGGTGTTCATCTAAAAACTTTGCTGTTTTTTGTTCCAGTTGTTTCATGCTTGGTGTAACTACATGGGCAGGCATTTCTTCCAACCCGATTTCTAAAAGTAACTCTTTTGCCATGTTATTCAGCCTCCTTAACTGTTTCTGGATTTGCTGTGTTTTTATTCAATAAAGGAAATCCTAATTTTTCACGCTCTGCCACAAAAATCTTTGCAACAGATTTTGCCATATTTCTGATACGTGACAGATAACCAGCACGTTCTGTGACAGAAACTGCCCCACGAGCATCTAATAGATTGAATGTATGGCTGCATTTTAAAATGTAATCATAGGCAGGATGAACTAAATTTTCATCAATGCATCGTTTAGCTTCTTTTTCAAAACGATCAAAATTACTTAATAATAGTTCTTGATCACTGACTTCAAATGAATATTTGGAGTGTTCGTATTCAGGCTGTTTGAAAATCTCCCCATATTTTACGCCATCTGACCATTCAAGATCATAGACACTTTCTACTTCTTGGATGTAGGATGCCAAGCGCTCCAAACCATAAGTAATTTCAGATGTCACTGGTTTACATGGCAGACCGCCGACTTGTTGGAAATACGTGAATTGTGTAATTTCCATTCCATCGAGCCAAACTTCCCAACCAACACCGGCACAGCCCATCGAAGGGTTTTCCCAGTTATCTTCGACAAACCGAATGTCGTGTTCCAAAGGATCGATCCCCAATAAACGTAAACTTTCTAAATAAAGTTCTTGGATATTTTCAGGTGATGGTTTCATCACTACTTGGAACTGATGATGTTGATACAGACGGTTCGGATTTTCCCCATAACGACCATCGGCTGGGCGACGAGAAGGCTCTACGTATGCTGCATTCCAAGGCTCTGGTCCAATTGCTCGTAAAAAGGTATATGGGCTCATTGTACCTGCCCCCTTTTCTGTATCATAGGCTTGCATCAACATGCACCCATTTGATGACCAAAATTTTTGTAACGTCAAGATCATGTCTTGTACAGATAATTTTTTGCTCATTTAAAATGACTCCTTCCACTTCTAAATAGTTTGCTGAGAATTTGAAACAACAAAAAGTCCCTATGCTTGTCTAAACAAACATAGGGACGAATAACTTCGCGGTTCCACCCTACTTCCGAAAATTTCGGCAGCTTCATTGTCAGTACTCACAAGTGCCTCTTCAAAAACCGACAGCATTCGGCTCACACCCTCCCGAACTCGCTTTTGCTACGTATTTTTTACTGATCTTGTTCAACGTACTTTATTCTTTTATTTAGCCAATCAAGTTTTTGTACAAAACTCTCATTTATCTAGGTTCCATAATAGACGTATAGTTAGGCTTTTGTCAAATAGTTTTGAATGTTGATTGAACATTCTACTCATTTTTTTGGTTTTCAGAAGCACTTTCTCCTTCCGGATCAGGCTTTTTTAGGACATGTTCCCATGATTTCATTTGATCAATGAACTTTTTACTTTTTAGATGAATCCCTACGTATTCTTCGTATAACTGGTCAATCAGTTGCCTGATCGTTGCTTTGGTTTCGTCTTTTAAATTGATCCCTGTGATCTTATCATAAGAAATAGCAGAGAACATACGCACGAAATAAACAGCTCTTGGATCTGCATGATAACGACGGTGATCCATTGACCAATGTTCTTCGCACAGCACGCCTCCATATTTGGAAGAATAATCAAATTTACCTTGCGTTTTGCCACACACCACACAATGTGTCCAAATCGGTGCAATCCCAAAGCGTTGCAATAATTGTACCTCAAAGATGTTAGTGATGATTTCCGCGTCGTCCCCCTGATCCATCCGTTGCAATGCTGCTTGTGTAAATTGAAAAAGATGGGGATCATATTGATGGTCTTCGATCGCTGCATCCACTAAGTTTAACAAATACGTGCCGTAACCACTTAAAAAAATGTCTTCTTGAATTTTTCTAAAGGAGTGAACATCTTTTACGCTGGTTATAAACGAAAGTCCTTCACTTTTAAACGTACCAATGTAGATTCCTTCAGTAAAAGGGAGTAGTGCAGGTGCTAATGGTTGGTTTTGCCGGTGAATTCCTTTGACATAAAACATCAGCTTCCCCGCAGACTCAGTAAAAATTTTCACTAATTTATCTTTTTCTTTATAATTTCGACTGGACAATATGATCCCTTTTGATTCGGCTAGCTGGCTCATTTTTTTCGCCCCCTTTTAGAAAAAGAACAAGGAAAAGAAAAATCATTCACTGAATCATTTTCCTTTCCCACTTATTCTACTCATTTTCTTGTCTTCTGACTTTTACACGCGGTTTCGTCTATCGAATAATCACGTTCAACTCATTTTTATCTACTTAAAGTTAGTATTCCTCTTTGCGGTAACCAAAATCTTGTAAATAAACTCTTTTATCGCGCCAATCTTTTTGAACTTTAACCCATAGTTCTAGAAATACTTTGTCACCAAGCAAATTCTCAATATCTTTTCTTGCTTTTGTTCCAATTTCTTTTAGCATTTTACCACCTTTACCGATGATAATCCCTTTTTGACTATCACGTTCAACGATAATAGTTGCTTGAATTTGGATTTTATCATTTTCATTGCGTTTCATTGAGTCAACAACAACAGCCACTGAATGTGGGACTTCATCTCTAGTCAAAAACAGGACTTTCTCACGAATCAATTCCGAAACGATAAAGTATTCTGGATGATCCGTTACTTGATCATCCGGGAAGTATTGAGGACCTTCTGGCATCTCAGCGATCAACACTTCCATTAGACGGTCCACATTGTTCCCTTCTGTAGCCGAAATCGGTACAACTTGTGCAAAAGGCATTTGTGCCGAATAATCTTCGATGATTCCTAATAATTCATCTGGATGAACTTTATCGATTTTATTGATAATCAAATAAACAGGTGATTGAACATTTTTTAATCGTTCAATAATAAAATCATCCCCACGTCCACGTTTTTGATCCGCACTGATCATAAATAAGACAGCATCCACTTCTCTTAGTGCACTGTAGGCTGATTCCACCATAAAATCACCCAAACGATGTTTTGGTTTATGGATTCCCGGAGTGTCGATAAAAATCAACTGTGCTTCTGGTGTCGTATAAACGCCTTGGATCTTATTTCTGGTCGTTTGTGCCTTGTCACTCATGATAGCAATTTTTTGCCCAACGATTCGATTTAATAATGTTGATTTGCCAACATTTGGTCGTCCCACAATAGCGACAAAACCTGATTTATGTTCTAACATATTATTCTCCTTTTAATTAAAAAACATTTGATAGATTTTAGGTACAAATAAAATGAGACCGACGATCACTGCAAAACAAGCGGTGACTAACACTGCTCCTGCCGCCATATCTTTGATTTTTTTCCCAATTGGATGGAAATGAAAATCGGTAAACATATCCACCACATTCTCAAAAACAGTATTTAAAATCTCAACGATCCACACCAGAAAAACTGCTAAAACTAACCACAGCCATTCTATTTGATTCAGTTGAAATACAACTCCCATAAAAAACGCCAGCAACCCAAAACCTACATGTTTTTTCATATTACGTTCCTCATCAAAGACTGTTTTAACCCCTTGAAGAGCAAATTCTACTGACATAGCGAAGTGCTTATTTTTCTCAACCTTTTTCTCGCACTCTTTATCTTTTAAGTCCATAAGCATCTAAAATCTCTTTCTGTAAACCAAACATCTCTGCTTCATCTTCGGGTGTCATGTGATCATAACCATTGATGTGCAAAAAGCCATGCACTGCCAAAAATCCCAACTCTCGATCATACGAATGACCATATTCTTCCGCTTGTTCCTGGGCACGCTCAATTGAGATCATGATATCTCCTAATACTCGTGGTAAAGGATTATCGCCTTCTTCAAAAATCACGGGAATTTCGTCTTCCCCTTCGTCTTCTAATGCAAAACTAATCACATCTGTTGGGGCATCTTTGCCACGGTAGACACGGTTGATTTCTTGGATTGCTGCATTGTCCATAAAAGTAACAGACATTTCTGTTTCCTCGGATAATTTCAAATGAGCCGCTGCAAATTGCAGAAGGTCCTCGATCTCCTTGATTTTTTCTGTTGAAACTTTCTGTGTTTCATCCATAAATGTGATGTCCATATTTATCGCTTCTTTCTTACTTATTGCTGATATTTTTTATTTTAGCCATTTTCTTTTTCTACTTTCATCGTTTCCGCTTCCGATTTCATTTTAGGATATTTGATCCGTGAATGGAAGGTACTACTTAACCCACTGATCAAAGATTTTTCCACTTTGCGAATTTCTTTTAATGTTAAACCACTATCATCAAGTTGACCATCAGAGATTCGTTCTTCAATCAAATTATGGACAAATTTTTCGATTTTTTCACCTGTTGGATGATCCATTGCCCGTACTGCCGCTTCACAACTATCTGCAATATTCACGATGCCGGCTTCTCGGGTCTGTGGTTTGGGACCAGGATAACGAAATTGTTCTTCGGTGACTTCAGGATTTCTTTCTTTTGCCTTGATATAGAAATACTTCATCAATGTTGTTCCATGATGCTGTCGGCAAATATCGATTACCATTTGCGGCATGCCATATTCCTCTAAAATTTTCGCTCCATCGGTCACATGACCAAAAATGATCTGTTTACTATCTTCCGGTAATAAGAAATTATGTGGATTTTCAGCACCAGAAGGCAAGTTTTCTACAAAAAAGCTAGCATGTTTGATTTTACCAATATCGTGGTAGTAACAAGCTACACGCGTCAATAATGACCGCCCATTGATCTCAGCCACTGCGTTCGCGCTCAAATTGGCGACCATCATACTGTGATGATAAGTTCCTGGTGCTTCTTCCAATAGCTGTTTTAACAATGGATGGTTAGGATTACTTAACTCATTCAAGACGATCACACTATCATCGTTGACCATCAATTCGATATACGGATGTAATCCCATCGTTAACAGATACGACAGCAAAGCCCCCATAAAGCCACAAATCAGTGTTAACCAAGTTGTTCCATTACTAAAGCTCATACCTTGATAAACGATCAACACAACATCCATCATCAACGGAAAAATAATGACCCACATCATAGCTGAAAACCATTGTTCTGACACTCGTTGGCGTTTTAAAACCGTCGCTAATAAACCTGAAAAAAGATAAGCCATCAAGATAACGGTCAAAAAGTTGGTCCCAATCGAGCCATAAAAAATAAACAATGCAGATACGGCTTGGAACAAGGCAGCCATAATTCCTGCCCTCCGGTTCAAAAAGAAATTTAAAACTAAAGGAACAAAAGCTGCAGGATAAAACAGCGGGATAAAAGCTGCTTGTTCCGTTTGGAATAGTTGGAAAAATTTCATTAATAACACACTGATGGACATAGCCGTAACATAAAAGAGAACATACTCTGTTCGTTTTCCGGCTTCATGGTACTGCATTGAGTTGTAAACTAAAACAGCAATTTGCAATAAGACTGCTAAGATCATTGCTACTAAAGGAAAAATGGACGTTGTTTGACTGGTCAATCCTAATAATTCAAGCTTTTTCATTGCATCTGCATCGATTTGATTTCCTTCACGAACAATGATTTCGCCTTGATAGATCATGACCGGTTGAACCGCACTCCTTGCTGATTGTTTCAATTCCTCTGTTTTCTTTTCATTTAAGACATCATTTACGACGATTCCTTGATCGACAAGATAATGGATCGTTTGTTGTTGGTCAGGTGTCACGTTCAAATATTGGATCTGTTCTTCTGCCTGTTGCTTGAAGGTTTCTAAATCACTTTCTCGAACTTGTTTTTTCATTTGTTCATTGATCAATCGAAGACTTTCATCTCGGACTGTCGCAATTTGACTATCTGACATACTAAAGATTTTTGTGTAAAAATTAGTCGGTAATTTTTGATAAAATGCCACGTTTTCAGCATTGGCATTTTCAAAACTCTTCTTTAAAGCTGCAATTCGTTCGTCGATAGTTGGCTTAGGAACATTTTCATCTTCTTTTGCTTTATCTACTTTTTCTTTATACGCTTTATTGATCGAATCATTTGTTTTATTGATCAATTCAAAAAGCTGCTTGATGCGACTACTTTGTTCACTAGCTAAATCTTGTTGATACGTATATTCTGGCGTAACAGCTTCCGCTGCTAATTTTCTTTTTTGTTCGGTTTCTTCTGTATTCTCAATCGTTTTATTCGCACGGATACTTTCTTCTGCCACTTGTCCTTCTCTGAAGTCATTGGCTTTTTGCTTGACGCTACTAAACGTGACGCCACAAACGATCACAAAAAACAAAAGCAATAAGAAAGGCATTGCCGCCTTTCCTAATTTTGCTTGCAGTTGTTGGAGTATTTTATTCAACATTCGCTTATCCCCCTAAGCCTTACTCTTGATGAAGATCTGCCTTTTCATAAGCTTTGATGATTTCGGCTACAACAGGATGACGAACGACGTCACTTGCTTCAAAATTGACGAAAGCAATTTTTTTGATTTGTTTCAATGTACGTTCTGCATGGATCAAACCACTCATCGTCCCTTTAGGTAAGTCAATCTGACTTGTATCGCCGTTTACGATCATTTTTGATTGATACCCCAAACGAGTCAAGAACATTTTCATCTGTGCCACTGTTGTATTTTGAGCTTCATCTAGTATTACAAAAGCATCGTCAAGTGTTCGCCCACGCATATAAGCTAATGGCGCAATTTCGATGATCCCACGCTCCATCAAACGATTGGTATGATCTAAACCAAATATTTGATACAGTGCATCATACACTGGACGTAAATAAGGATCAACCTTTTCTTTCAGATCACCCGGTAAGAAACCAAGATTTTCTCCTGCTTCCACCGCTGGACGAGTCAAAATGATTTTTTGGACTTCGCCTTTTTTCAACGCAGCAATTGCTAAAACGACCGCTAGAAATGTTTTACCTGTTCCAGCAGGACCGACACCAAATACGATGTCATGTTTAGCAACGGCCTCGACATATTGTTTTTGTCCACTATTTTTCACTCGAATCGGTTTACCATTGCGGTCTTTGACGATTTCTTCTTCATACATTTCAATGAAGTAATCCAATGTCCCTTTTTGCCCCATTTTTAAGGCAGTAACAACATCAGGTGTACTGACATGTATCCCCCGCTTGATCAATTCTTGTAAGGTACGTATCACCGATTGTGCTAACGAAAGCCCCGGCTCTTCTCCAATAATCTGGATCATTTCGCCTCTCGTATGAATCGTTGTTTCAGTCATTTCTTCAATTAATTTTACATGTTTGTCATGCGAGCCTAACAACATACTGATATCGTCAGCAGCTGTTAATCTAATTTCTAAAGAACTGGATGCTTCTGTCAAAAATAGACATCTCCTTTACTTCAATTCATTCCTTCCTATTTTACCATATTCATAAAAAACTATATAGCAAATAAAAAAGGTTGTCTCACTCCTTATTCGTTTCATTCATTTTAACCTAAAATTACTTTGCTGAACTTCCATGATTTACTTTATGTTATTCCATGATTGAGAGATTCCTGCCTATCAATAAACAGCTTTTACTTAATAGATAAGGCAAAGAACCAATCTAACCAAGCCTAGATCTATCGAGTGAGGAAGAGAGATAAAAGAAGGATATGTATGATTGCATGGGGAACAAGGCGTACCGATTGATGTTGCCTTGGCGCTCACCTTGAGGAAATTGGGACATGCATGAAAAAAAATCTAAAAAAAATAAGTCTGATTTTGACGTTGCGGATCAAAATCAGGCTTATTTTCTTTTTAAGAGAGGGTGGTTGTCCCAAACTCTTTAAATGATAAGTTTAAGATTGTAATAGCTCTTTCACAATCGCATTCACTTGGTTCCCATCTGCTTTTCCTTTGACTTTCGGCATGATCGCACCCATGACTTTGCCAAATTCTTTGACAGAAGAAGCTCCAGTTTGTGTAATCGCTTCTTGAACAAGTTGACGAATATCATCCTCAGAAAGTTGTTCTGGCATGTATTTTTCAACAATTACTATTTCACTTTTCACTTTTTCAGCTAAATCGTCACGTCCAGCTTCTTCGAACTCATGTAAAGAATCACGCCGTTGTTTCATTTCACGAGACAACACTGTTAATTCTTCATCTTCAGTCAAGTCGTGACCTTCTTTGATTTGCTCGTTTTGAATGGATGACTTAATCATACGTATGACTTGTAAAGATTCTTTATCTTTTGCTTTCATCGCTGTTTTCATGTCATCGTTCAATCTACTTAGTAGTGACACACTACCAACTCCAATTCATAAAGGAACTAGTTTTTTTGCGTTTTTTTGCGTTTTTTCGCTGCTTTTCTAGCTGCTTCAGATTTTTTCTTACGTTTTACGCTTGGTTTTTCGTAGAATTCACGTTTACGAGATTCTTGTAAAGTACCCGCTTTTGACACGGAACGTTTGAAGCGACGAAGAGCATCGTCAATTGATTCGTTTTTACGAATGACTGTTTTTGACATGTTAATTCCCTCCCTCCGAGCTTAAAAAGTAACCGTAATTGTTATTGAAATTATAATCCAAAAAACAAGACTGTTCTATAAAACATTATATCTAATGCTGATTTGACCGTCAAGGGAATCTTTGGATTTTTTAAAATAATGATATGTTATTTTATTATAAAACAACTACTGACAGTTTTCACATCGACCGAAAATTTCAAACCGATGCCCTTCGATCGTACAACCTGATAATTGATTTTCAAAATAGTCCATTGGACACATATGGATTTCTTTCGTCATCCCACAAACGGTACAAATAAAATGATGATGGTGACCGATCTCTCCCTGGCAACAATGAAAGCGAAACTTCATTTCGCCATTCAAATCGGTTTCTTCTAATAAGTCTAACTCAGAGAAATCATGGAGATTACGATAAATCGTATCATAACTCACTCCTTTAAATTCCTCATTCATAAAATCAAATACTTCTTTTGCTGACACATAACGATTTCTTTTGACCAAATAAGTCAATAATGCTTCTCGCTTTTTCGTATATTTAAATCCGTTATTTTTCAAAATTTCTAACGATTGTTCGATTAATGTTTGGTTTTTCAAGTCTTTCCCTCCAAATCAAAATGATTACGAAGTACATATTCCACAGTATGGTATACTAAAGATAAAAAAAATGCAAGTGAGGTTTTTTATTTATGGCTTTTGACTCTACTGAGATCGTTACTTTTTTTGTCATTTCTGATTCAGCTGGTGAAACAGCAACAAAACTCGCACAGGCAACCATGGCACAATATCCTACAGTTGAATTTAATTTATTTCGTCGAACGTTTGTCACTGACCAAGACACCCTCGAACAAGCCTTACAAGATGCGTTAGCAGAAAAAGCGCTAGTTCTTCATACCTTGATCAACCAAGAGCTGATTGATTATACCCGAAGTTTTTGCGAAGAAAACAACTTATTTAGTTTTGACGTGATGACTCCACCGATCGAAGAAATCCAACGATTAACAGGAATTCAACCCACTCGTCAACCTGGAGCCTTACATTTATTGAATGAAAATTATTTTAAACGAATCAAGGCAATGGAATTTGCCGTAAAATACGATGATGGGAAAGATCCAAGAGGCTTCTTAGAAGCAGATGTGGTATTGTTAGGAGTTTCCAGAACGTCAAAGACACCGTTAAGTCTTTTTTTAGCGAATAAAAACTTAAAAGTGGCGAATCTCCCACTCATTCCTCAAGCCCATATCCCAAAACAACTTTGGGAGATCGATCCTAAAAAAATTGTTGGTTTAACCAATAATCCCGATATTTTAAATAATATTCGAAAAGAACGGATGCGTTCCTATGGATTAAATCCTGATACGGCTTATTCTGATATCGAAAAAATACGAGCAGAATTAGATTTTGCTAATGATTTGTATGAAAAATTAGGTTGCGTTGTGATCAATGTTGCTTCTCTCTCAATTGAAGAAACGGCTTCGTTGATCCTAAATGCCTTAGATTTAGAGGACCACAGTTATTATGGCACGGATACTTCAGGAGAAAAATAAAGAGCAAATAATTGTATCCAGTAAGCAGCTATAACAAACAACCAGAACCAAACGCATAACTAGTTGAAAAAAAAGCCAGCAGACACGTGTCTGCTGGCTTTTTTATTCAGTATAATCTATTTACATTCCCTTAGAAATGCCTCATTCTTATTTTACTGATGTTCCACATGTTTCAAGGTTTGTTCCAAGATATCCAACACGTGAAAATCATCTAAACTATACAATATTGCTTTGCCTTCACGATGCGATTTAACCACATGGTTCTCCCTTAATAAACGTAGTTGGTGGGAAACAGCGGATTGTTCCATTTCCACTGCTTGGCTGATGGCCGTCACATTTTGTTCTCCATCTTTTAAATACATCAATATTTTCAATCGGGTAGGATCACTTAAGACTTTAAATAATTGACTCACTTTTTCTATTTCGCTTTTTGGTGTGTCTGTCAACCGATTCACCTCCATAAAAAAAGACTGACTTCTAAAGTTTACCACTTTTTCCATCAGTCTCAATTATTTTATTCTTCTGTCATTGATTTGATGATTGCTTCATAGGTATCGATCTTTTCTTGTGCCTCTTGTGCAGAATTGCCTTTTACACCGATATAGAATTTGATTTTTGGCTCTGTTCCTGAAGGACGGATCGCTACCCAACCATGTTCTTCTAATACATATTTTAATACGTCAGATGGAGGTGTCGTTAATTTTTCCACTCGTCCAGCTGAATCTGTTTTCGTTAATTCTTTGAAATCTTCTGTTTGAAGAACTTTTGCTCCAGCAAATTCTGATGGGGCATGGTCACGGAATTTCTTCATCAAAGCAGCGATTTTGGCTGAACCTTCTTGACCACTCATCGTGACTGAGATTGTTTTTTCAGCAAAATAACCATATTTTTCAAAAATCATTTGTAAGCCGTCATAAAGTGTCTTCCCTTGTTTTTTATAAAAAGCAGCCACTTCGGCTAACAATAAAAGTGCTTGGATTGCATCTTTATCACGTACAAATGGTTTGACCAAGTAACCATAGCTTTCTTCAAAACCAAACATAAATGTATGAGAATGATCTTTTTCAAATTGATGGATTTTTTCTGCAATAAATTTAAAGCCTGTTAAGACATTGATCATCGTAGCGCCATAGCTTTCAGCGATGGCTGCAGGAAGTTCACTTGATACGATTGACTTAAGTACGGCTGCATTTTCAGGTAAAGTCCCTCGTGATTGATGTGCTTCTAAAATATATTGAATCATTAACGCACCGATTTGATTACCGGTCAAAACTTTATAAGAGCCATCAGGTTGGCGAACTGCTGCTCCTAAGCGATCCGCATCAGGATCAGTCGCAATCAATAAATCAGCGCCTTCTTTTTCACCTAAACGAATCGCATACTCAAATGCTGAATGTTCTTCAGGGTTTGGTGATTGAACCGTTGTAAAGTCAGGATCAGCTACAGCTTGTTCAGGTACAAGCATAAATTGTTCGAAACCAGCTTGTTGTAATGCTCTTTCTCCTAGCATTTTTCCTGTACCATGAAGGGGTGTAAACACCAATTTTAAGTCTTTCCCCATTGTTTGGACTAATTCTTGATCAATCGTGACTGCTTTGATTTCTTCCAAATATGCTTTATCGACTTCTTCACCAATGATCGTAATCAATCCACTAGTTTCTACTTCGTCATCAGCTAAAACAGCGACTTTTAAAGGATTACTTACTTCACGTACATATTTTGTCAATGCATCCGCATCAGCGGGTGGCATTTGTCCGCCATCTTCTCCATAAACTTTATAGCCATTGTAAGCTGCTGGGTTATGAGAAGCTGTCACCATGATTCCCGCAAACGTATTCAAATGACGAACAGCGAAAGAAAGTTCAGGTGTTGGACGTAGACTCTCAAAGACAAAAGAAGGAATATCGTGTTGTGCCAAAGTCTTCGCTGCTTCCATCGCAAATTCAGGCGATTGATGGCGTGAATCATAAGCAATCGCTACGCCGCGACGTTTTGTTTCTTCTCCTTGTGTATCCATAAAACGTGCCAGCCCTTCTGTTGCTTGTCTGACCGTATAAATATTCATTCGATTGATCCCAGGACCTAAAATTCCCCGCATTCCTGCTGTTCCAAATTCTAAAGGAGCATAAAAAGCATCTTCCAGCTTTTCAGGGTCCTGACTAAGATCAGTTAATTGTTTTTTTAAATTTTCTTCTAAATTTTCTTCATTGGCCCATTGTTGGTATACTTGTTCCCAAGACATGAAGCGAACACCTCTTTCTAAAATATCTACCTCTTTCAGTATAGCATTCTCTTTTTAGATAGAAAAGTCAGAAGGAAAAATAAGCGCAGATGGGGACTTCTTTTCTTTCACCAAGATCAAGATTAATCCTACTGTTTTTACAATATCAAACAAGATTTTTCTTGTTTTTGAAATTGCACTGAACCGTTACGATTATCTGGTTGAGTTTTTTTATTTTTTAGAATATCAAATAATTTTCTTTTTTTATTTGTTTGCTCTTCTTTCTTTTGCAAAGTTCCAAGATTATTCCAACTCTTCGGCTGATATGCTTGCCAAACTTCTGGTTCCTGTTCCCAAGGTGCTTTTACCCTCTGTCCTCCTTTCATAAAAATAACTTTCTTGCTCAATTCCTTCCTATTGCGATAAACGTAGCGAAGCTCAGTTGATGTTTTCTTTTTGCCGTTGCAATTGTCTTTAGATAAAACCTCACTCATATTTAACCCATCTAAACAAAAATGGATCTTTAAATTTGGATTTAGTTTTGCACTATTCAAGCCAATTTTGCATTCTCTACGTATATGCCTTATGGAGAGGAAAGTACGCATAACAGAAAAAATAAGTTCGATTTTGACAATAAACATCAAAATCGAACTTATTTTCTTTTTGAGAAAGAACTATTGTCCCACTCTCTCTTTAGTAGTATAAAAATGAATAATATTCAAACAGCCCTTCTAACGACCTCTTTTGATCACTTTACGCTTGTGTTGTTTCTTCTAATGCTTCTAAATATTTATAAACTTGTTGACCAGCAATGCCGCCATCGCCGACTGCTGTCGTGATTTGTCGTAAATCTTTTTCACGAACATCCCCAATAGCGAACACACCAGGCATAGTCGTACGCATGTCTTGATCTGTTGGAATCCAACCAGCTGCATTAGTTAAACCAGCTTTTTTAAATGGTTCAGTCAATGGATCTAATCCTACGTAAATAAACACGCCATCTGCTGCTAAATCAACGGTTTCATTCGTTTTCACATTATGCGCTTTAACCCCAGTGACCACCATGTCATTACCAACGATTTCATCTGTGACAGTGTCCCAGACAAATGAAATCTTTTCGTTAGCGAATGCGCGATCTTGGATGATTTTTTGCGCACGTAATTCGTCTCTTCGATGAACAATCACGACTTCAGAAGCAAATTGCGTTAGGTAGATGGCTTCCTCTACCGCAGAATCGCCACCGCCGATCACGACTAAGCGTTTGTTTCGGAAAAAAGCACCATCACATACGGCACAATAGGAAACACCTCGGCCAGCGTATTCTTCTTCTCCAGGAACACCTAACTTACGATGGATACAACCCGTTGCGATGATCACTGTTTTGGCTTCATAAGATTGATCTTCACAGATCACTTCTTTGTAATTCCCATGGTCTTTGATATCTTGCACAATTCCATAGACATTTTCTGTTCCAAATTTAGTGACACCTTCATACATTTTATATGCAAGGTCAGGTCCCATGATGGAATCAAATCCAGGGTAATTTTCAACTTCAGCGGTGTTATTCATTTGTCCACCAGGTGCGCCTTGTTCAATCATAGCAACTGAAAGATTTGAACGTGACGCATATAACGCAGCAGTCATTCCAGCAGGTCCAGCACCAATCACGATAACATCATACATATGTACATTCCTCCATTATAAAAATCAAGTAAGCTTACTTTACAGCCTATAGAAAAAAAAGTCTATTGTTCTGCTTACTCTTTCCTCGAATAGATTTATTATACTCGAAAAATCAGTTTAAAAACAATAGACTTTTATTTAATTCACTATTCGTTACTTAAATCTTCTCCATTTGTTGCAATGACTTTTTTATACCAGTTGAACGATTTTTTCTTCGAGCGTTCCAATGTCCCATTTCCTTCGTTGTCACGGTCAACGTAGATGAACCCATAGCGTTTCTTCATTTCGCCAGTCCCAGCAGAGACAAGATCGATACAGCCCCAAGTCGTGTAGCCCAGGAGATCCACACCATCAAGCTCAACCGCATCTTTCATTGCTTGGATATGTTGTGCTAAATAATCGATCCGATAGTCGTCTTCTACATAGCCATTTTCATCTGGTGTATCAATCGCACCTAATCCATTTTCGACGATGAACAATGGCTTTTGGTAACGATCATAAAGATCATTCATCGTGATACGTAACCCCAATGGATCAATTTGCCAGCCCCATTCACTGGCTGAAAGATAAGGATTTTTAGCCGATTCAAAAATATTACCGGCCGTTTGCTCTAATACTTTTTGATCAGTAGTAGCTACCCGGGAAGAGTAATAGGAGAATGAAATAAAATCAACGGTATGTTCTTTTAATAATTCTAAGTCAGTTGGTTCCATCTCGATTTTGATTCCATTACGTGCCATTTCTTTTAAGGCATAGGCGGGATAACTTCCCCTTGACTGGACATCAATAAAGAAATAGTTTTCCCGGTCCGCCTTTCTTGACGCCCAGACATCTTCAGGTTTACAAGTGTAAGGATAATTTGCGCCAGCTGCTAACATACAGCCAACTTTATTTTCTGGATCCACTTCATGAGCGATCTTTGTAGCGATTGCACTAGCAACTAATTCATGATGGGCTGCCTGGTATTTGATTTGTTCCACATCGTCCCCTTCTTCAAAATACAATCCAGCGCCCATAAATGGAGCATGTAAAATCATATTGATTTCGTTGAAGGTCAACCAGTATTTCACTAGTCCTTTGTAACGATTAAAAATGACATGGCAAAGTCTTTCATAAAACTCTATCAACTTTCGAGAACGCCAAGCACCATATTCTTTGACCAAATGCATCGGACAATCAAAATGAGTAATCGTCACTAACGGTTCGATTCCATATTTTTGACATTCTTTAAAGACATCTTCATAGAACTTCAACCCTTCTTCATTTGGTTCCTTTTCATCACCTTTTGGAAAAATACGACTCCACCCAATGGATAAGCGATAAGTTTTAAATCCCATTTCCGCAAAAAGTGCAATATCCTCTTTGTAACGATGGTACATATCAATGGCTGTTTTTGCTGGATAAAAATGTTCCTCATCAAAGTCAAACATTTTTTGTTTACCAGTGATCACTGAAAAACGATCTTTACCAATCGGAACAACATCAACATTAGCTAAACCACGTCCACCTTCAGCGTAGCCTCCTTCACATTGATTGGCAGCCGTTGCGCCACCCCATAAAAAGTCTTTCCTAAATGCCATCCTACTTCCTCCATTATTGTTTTTGATAAGTTTTTGTCAGGTTGTTTGCTATTTCATCTTGTACTTCGATCCCCTCTTCTTTTAAGCGGTGGATCGTTTCCTTAAATTGTGGCAAATACGCTTCGTGAGCAACAAACAATTCATCCATGATCCGTTTCGCTGTTTCACCCGAACGTACTAAGGGATTGATCGTAAATGCTTGAAGCGCTGTGCCATAATCACCCGTCACTGCCGCTTCGATCGTCAATAATTCCATATTTTTCATGACTTGAAGCCAGCCACGTTCAGCTGGTGGCAAAGAACCGAAAGCAACGTTACGTGCTCCTTGTGCCCCGACATACGCTGTGACCTCCACGACACAATCAGCAGGCAGATCAGGAACAGCGCCGTCATTTTTTGTTGAAACAACGATTTGGGTTTCTTTATTGGCATAGATCGAAGCGATCGTTTCACAGGCAGCATCTGAATAATAAGCACCCCCACGTTGTTGTAACTGTTCTGGTTTATGGTCTAGTTCTGGGTCCTGATACAACTCAAATAATTCTGCTTCCGTTTTTTTAACTTGTTCTGCTCTTGTACCAATTGTTTGATATTCTTCTAAAGCATGGTTCAACATTTCTTCTTCACGATAATAATAGCGATGGTAGCCACAAGGAATCATTTGCATTTGTTGTAATTGTTCCTTGAAAAACGGCACATCGAATATATTTTTTGGTAAGCCATTATTTTCAGCATAAAGTCGGTCGATTAGCTCATTCGTTCGATCGTTTCCATGTGAATCTGCTACTTTATGCCAATGAAAGTGATTGAGTCCAGCAAATTTATAAATCAAGTTTTCTTTGGTTTCTCCCAGCATTTCTGGCTCTGTCATCATTGCCATAACTGGTACATTACAAAGCCCAATCACCTTTTCCCATTTTCCGTAGCGAACGACAGCTTCTGTAACCATTCCACTAGGATTGGCAAAATTGATCAGCCAAGCATCGGGACATAGTCTTTTCATATCTTCTACGATTGAAAGAATGACCGGAATGGTACGAAACGCTTTGAACATACCGCCAGCTCCATTGGTTTCTTGTCCAAGCATGCCATAATATGCAGGGATTCGTTCATCTTTCACTCTGGCATCTAATTGACCTACCCGAAACTGAGTTGTTACAAAATCAGCATCCCGCAGTGCTTCTTCTCGATCCAACGTCGCATAGATCTTAACATCATAAGGCGAAGCATCCCACATTCGTTGAGACATTTCACTGACGATTCTTAGTTTTTCTTGACCCTCTGCTACATCCACTAACCAGATTTCTTTAATCGGTAATTCTTCATATCGTTTAATAAACCCTTCCATCAATTCAGGGGTATAGCTACTTCCGCCACCAATTGTTGCAATCTTCACTTTTCGTTCCATGAGCTTCCTCCTTTTTTGTTTTTACAACTATATTATGTTTTTTGTAAACGAAAACAACAAGTTAACTTTATTCTTTTGCATTTCCATTTACAAAAATTCATTATATAGCCGATTATTTTGTAAAAATCTTGTATAAGAACAACGAACGATTGACGAATCAATAAATAGCGCTTACAATATTTTTACACAAAAACTTAAAAACATGTAAAAGAGGATCGTCATGCTATTAAAAGAAAAACTAAAAAAAATTGCTTTTTCTCCCGCAGAAACAGAAGTGATCCATTTTATTCAAAGCCATGAACATCAACTCAAAGAAGCAACAATTCAACAAATTGCGAAGGCATGTTATGTCCATCCTTCTACGTTGATTCGGATTGCCAAAAAGGCTGGGTTCAACGGTTGGGTCCACTTTAAGGAAGCTTTTTTGGCGGAAAACGAGTATTTGGAAGGAAATTTTCAAGAAGTTGATGCCAACCTCCCCTTTCTAGAAAACGATGGAATCATGTCTATTGCGAACAAAGTCGCTGCACTGGAACGAATGACGATTGAAGACACACTCTCATTGCTTCACCACGATGACTTACAACGAGCAAAACAGCTTTTATTGAAAGCAAAAAAAATCGTCCTTTTTTCTAGTAATTCGAATACTTTGATCTCGCAGGCTTTTATGTTGAAAATGAAGCGAATCAAACGAGACGTAACGATCGTGACGACTTCAGGCGAATCCTACTATGAAGCCTACAACTGTACGCCTGATACTTGTGCCATCTTAATTTCTTATACCGGCGAAAATAAAATGATGTTACGAACAGCCAAGATTTTGCAAGAAATCAATGTGCCGATTTTAACATTGACGAGTATTGGTGATTCCACTCTTTCTACTTTCAGCTCAGCAATCCTTCGTATCACTACCAGAGAACGATTGTATTCCAAAATCAGTAATTTTACGATCAATACTTCAATTTGTTACTTACTAGACGTACTATACAGCTGTATCTTTGCAGAGGAATATCAAAAAAACCTCAACCATTTAATCAATATCGGACAAAAAGTAGACGATCGCCCAATCAGCTCCTCTATTATGGAAGAGCCTCCTGCAATTAAGGAATAAATTATCTTATCCTACACTTTTTGCTCGCTTACTTGTTTCCTCTTTTCACCATCTAGCTTGTATAAGTTAGTCGGAAAAGAAAAAACCTAAAAAAGTTATCCACGACGACATGGATATTTTTTAGGTTTTGTTTGCTTAAATTTCATGTTGTTTTTCGTAGTTGTTAGCAGTTGGACTAGGCTCAGTAGCGCCTATTAGTCCACGTTCTCTTGCCTGACTAAAACTTGCTCCCCCCCTCACTCTCTTTGTTTCTTTGTTTTGATTCAATTGATGAGAGTTGTTCCATTTTGGCAGCCACTACTTTTTTGAGCTCTTCTACGGATACTTTTGGATCATCAATCTTGTCGGCCATTAAGTCTACCAAAACTACTTTTTGTTTTTCATTAAGTTCTGACAGACGATAAAATGTCTCCGCTAAGAAATGATCACTAAATAGTTATTTTATATCTGTTTTGTTTATTTCAAACGCTATTGTTCAAGGTACTCTACTTCTGATACTCAATAAAATTGTCTTTATTAAAAAAACAGAGAAAAAGAAGATGATTTCCTCTTTTTCTCTGTCTGATTACTTCTATTTGGAACAACTATTCACTTTGGAGTTTATACATATCAGCATACAGTCCTTCTTTTACTAGCAACTCCTGGTGGGTTCCTTGTTCAACGATTTTTCCTTTATCCAAGACAAGAATGAGTTCTGCATCTTTGATCGTTGATAAGCGGTGCGCAATCGCAATAGTGGTTCTTCCTTGACGCATCTTTGCTAATCCTTCTTGGATCAACCCTTCTGTCTCGGTATCAATATTGGCAGTTGCTTCATCTAAAACCAAGATTTTAGGGTCAGTAACAATGGTTCGTGCGAATGTGATCAATTGTCGTTGTCCACTAGAATAACTTGCGCCTCGCTCAATCACTTTTGAATGATACCCATTTGGTAATTCATTAATAAAGCGATCTGCTTGGACAAATTCTGCCGCTGCACGTATCTGTTCATCTGTGATCGCTGGATCCATCATACGTATATTTCCTGCAATATCCCCATAGAATAGAAAAGCATCTTGGAGAACTAACCCCATTTTTTTACGAAGTTCAGCAATCGGATATTCCCGAATATCACACCCGTCAATTAAAATCTGTCCTTCATAAAATTCATAAAAACGCATCAATACATTGATGATCGAACTTTTCCCACTGCCAGTATGACCGACTAATGCGACAGTTTCACCAGGATTGGCAACAAAAGAAATGTTGTTCAGCACTTTATTTTTTCCATCATAGGAAAAGCTGACATTACGAAATTCGATTTTCCCTTCAGTGATGGTTTTGTTTGCTCCTTCATGTTGCTGTGGTGCGTATTCTTCTGTGTCCATGATTTTTAAGATTCTGCTACCAGCGACGATTCCGTCAGTGAATATACTTAAGAAATCCATCATTTGGGACATCGGATTGAAGAACCCTTGGACATATGTGGTGAAAGCATAGATCAGTCCAACTTCCACTGGTGATTTTAAGGCATCTAAACCAAAAAGCGTCAGTGCCCAAGCAATGGCTAATGCATATAAAAAGCTGATAATCGGGCTCAATAACAGCGAATTGGTTTTGATCATAGCGTATCGTGTATTGAGATAATCCGTATTGACCGCTTCAAATTCGTTTGCTAACCGTTTTTCCTGCCGGAATTGCTGGATGATCCGCATCCCTGAAATGGATTCATTTAATTTAGTATTCAACTGACTTAACTTTTCTCGCATATTACGATAAATCCGAGAACTAAATTTTTGATAATACCAGATCACGACTCCTAGAACAGGTAAAAAAAGCAACAGCCATAAAGCAATGCGTCCGTTGATTTGAAACATTGCAATAAAGGAGGAAACTACTGCGAAAATGCCTGTCAATACCATCAGAAAAACATACCAAAATTCAAAAAGCGTTTCGGTGTCATTCGTGACTCTTGAGACAGTCGAGCCGGCTGGTGTCTGGTCAAAATATCTCATTCCCAATGTATGCAATTTTTCAAATAGTTTTATACGGATATATTGATAGGTTTTAAGCGAAGCATTGGAATACAAATACCATTGGAAAAACCAGATGATACTTTTGACGATGACCCCAAATAAATACAAACCTGCAAAAAATAGAATCACTTGTGTCGTAGCAGATTGTTTGGCTAAATATTCATCCATAAAGGTTTGAATGATTCGAGGTAATAGGACATTGATTACTGACAATCCCAAAGCAAACAGGATGGCAATGATGAAAGTCGCTTTAAAGGGTTTAGCAAAATGCAACAAGCGTTTAATGATTTGCTTTTGCTCTCGCAATGGAATGGATTTTGACCATTCGGATTGATAGTTATCTTCCATCATTTTCTCCCCTTTCAATTTTGGCTTCTAACTGTTGTTTTTCCCACATTTGTTTGTACCAACCACCTAAAGCCAATAGCTCGGCGTGACGGCCACGTTCAACGATCTGTCCTTTGTCAATGACGATGATTTCATCAGCATGCATCACACTGCTTAGTCGATGAGCGGCAATGATCGTGGTTTTACTTTGACGAATTTCTTTTAAATTTCGCAAAATTCTTTCTTCTGTTTTAGCATCCACTGCCGACAACGCATCGTCAAGGATCAATAACTCTGGATTTTGGATCAATGCTCTGGCAATCGAGATCCGCTGTTTTTGTCCACCAGATAAGGAAACACCCCGCTCACCAACTAATGTTTCATACCCCTTCGGTAATTCTTTGATCTCTTGGTTGATTGATGCTAACGAAGCAGCAGCTTCCACTTCTTCGTTAGATAACTTAGGATCAGAAAAACGGATATTCTCACGAATCGTCATTGAAAACAAAAAATGATCTTGTGGTACATAGCCAATAGAATGTAAAAGAGCATCTAAGGAATATTCTTTGATCGAACGACCACCAAATTTGATTTGTCCTTGATAGTCATCATATTCACGCATCAGCAACTTCATGATCGTGGTTTTTCCAGCACCAGTTTTACCAACAATTCCTAATGTATCCCCTTCTTTAATTGCAAACTTGATTTGTTCCAAGGCGGGTAATTCTTCTTTGGGATAATGGAATTGCGCGATCTCTACATTTAATTCTCCTTTTGCGGGCGTCTTCACTGCACCAAGTTGTTCAACGATATGAGTCTTCTCATGTAAGAGTTCATTCACTCGGTCATAAGAAGCATTTCCTCTTTCCAGAACATTGAACAACCGACCAATAGCAAACATCGGCCAAACCAACATTCCAATGTAACTGATGAAGGAAACCATTTGTCCAATCGTGATCGTGCCATCTAGCACATATTTACCACCCAAGATGATCGTTAAAACATAAGATAACCCAATGATCAGCGTGATAAACGGATCAAACAAAGCATCTAAAAAGTTGACACGTTTATTCTTGGTGATTGCCTGTTCGATTTTTTCTTGAAAATCTGCCAGATCTTCCTGCTCTTGCCCAAAAGTTTTGATTACTTTAATCCCAGTAATACTTTCTTGCGTTTTGTCGTTGATACTGGAAAAAGCTTCTTGTGATTCTCGAAAAGCATCATGTAGTTTTGATCCTAATATCCTTGAAGTAACAGCTAATAGCGGCAAAGGGATCAAAGCAAGTAACGTCAAGCGCCAGTCAATGAAAAAGATCATGGCAATGATTGTGGTTCCACCAGTAATGACCGAATCAGCAAATGTCAAGATGCCTGCTCCTGCCACATTTTGGATCGCATTTAAATCATTGGTCGCATGTGCCATTAAATCACCTGTACGATATTTTTGATAAAACATACTATCCATACGGGTGAAATGGATAAACAAACGCTGACGTAATTCCTTCTCTAACCTCGCTGCACTTCCCCAAATATTCACCCGCCAAATGAAACGAAAGAGATACTGTAAAATGGCAGATCCGATTAATACAGCGATCCAAAAGACGATAAATCGCATGGAGAGATTCTTATCTGCAATCTCATCGATGATGATCCCGATTACTTTAGGCGGAACTAACTGAACCAAAGCAACACATAATAAAGAAAAAACGCCGATCACATAGTGCTTCTTTTCTTGTTTAAAAAACCAACCCAACTTCCTAAAAATAGACATATTTTTCCTCCTTTTTAACTCCCATCAACCTCTTTTTCTCTTGAAAATTTAGTCAGTGTTACTTATTTTTCTCACTAACTACACAACCTTGTTTTTAATCGCTTCCATAAATCCATCTAACAAAAAAAGCGAGCTGAAATCAATCAGCCCGCTATGATTTGTCCAATGAAAACCTTATTTTTTCCCTTGGTTTTTCATTTGTTGCATCATCTGACGAATTTTCTTTTCAGATGGTTTTTGCCCCATTGACATCATCATTGATCGTAACATGTCCTCATTAACGGGAGGATTTTTTTCTAAATAATCTTTCATATATTTACGCGCAAAAAAGAATCCACCGATTGCGCCGATTAATAAAGCAATAACTGCGATAAGTACGACTATTCCTGTTGTTACCATATAAATCTCTCCTTTCTATTTCCGAATTGCTCTCAATGACTTATTTTACTAAAGTTTTCCCAAAAAAGAAAGGCGTTTTCTTTAGTTTTGGCTAAAAAGTTTATTTTACTGCTTTCCTATAACTTCGCCAAATAGAAGCTTAACCATATATTTTTTTTAGGCAAACCGAATAAATTGCTTTCAATTTTTTTGATGCAGGTGTAGAATGGTGTCGTGAAGAAAATGAGAGGTGATCTTTTTGAGTAATCAATTCCATAAACAAAAATTGATTGAACACACCAACGGCTTATCTTTAGCTGAAGTGAACGGGACAGTCAAAGTTCCTAAAGGGAAAAGTTTTTTTAAAACATTATTAGCTTATTCAGGTCCTGGCGCACTCGTTGCGGTAGGTTATATGGACCCAGGAAACTGGTCGACTTCTATTACAGGAGGTCAAAACTTTCAATATTTACTGATGTCAGTCATTCTTTTATCCAGCTTAGTCGCTATGCTCTTGCAATATATGGCAGCAAAACTAGGCATCGTTAGTCAAATGGATTTAGCCCAAGCCATCCGAGCCCGTACAAGTAAAACACTTGGTGTGATTTTGTGGGTGTTAACTGAATTGGCAATCATGGCAACCGATATTGCAGAAGTAATTGGGGCCGCCATTGCCCTTTATTTACTTTTTGATATTCCATTAGTAATTGCTGTATTTATTACTGTTTTTGATGTTTTTGTTTTATTGATGTTAACTAAGATTGGCTTTCGTAAAATTGAAGCGATCGTCGTTTGTTTGATCTTTGTCATTTTATTCGTTTTTGTCTACCAAGTGGCTTTGTCAAATCCCGACTGGAAACATTTATTTGCTGGCTTTGTTCCTAATAGCAAAACGTTTGCTGATTCACCGATGATTGGTGGTGAAACACCATTGACAGGTGCATTAGGAATCATTGGCGCAACTGTCATGCCTCATAATTTGTATCTCCATTCTGCAGTCTCACAAACGAGAGAAATCGATCGGAAAGACCCAACCGATATCGCTCGAGCTGTTCGTTTTACAACTTGGGATTCTAATATTCAATTAACTATGGCTTTTTTAGTCAATGCTTTACTTTTGATCATGGGCGTTGCAGTATTTAAAAATGGTTCTGTGCAAGACCCATCATTTTTTGGGCTTTACGAAGCATTGTCTAATCCTTCTGTTATGAGCAATGATGTATTGACCACTGTAGCAAAATCTGGCATTTTATCTACATTATTTGCTGTTGCCCTTTTAGCTTCTGGACAAAATTCTACGATTACTGGAACACTGACAGGACAAGTGATCATGGAAGGCTTTATCCACATGCGTATGCCGATTTGGTTACGTCGTTTGGTCACACGTCTCTTGTCTGTCATCCCTGTTTTACTCTGTGTCCTCTTTACCAGCACGAAAGGAACGATCGAAGAACATACTGCTTTGAATCATTTGATGAACGAATCTCAAGTATTCCTTGCATTTGCGCTTCCTTTTTCAATGATTCCATTATTGATGATGACAAATAGTGAAGTAGAGATGGGGAAACAATTTAAAAATAATCTATTCGTTAAATCTTTAGGCTGGGTCTCCGTAATCAGTCTGACATTCTTGAATTTACGAGGGTTGCCTGGACAAATCGAAAGTTTCTTTGGTGATCAAGCAACTACCAATGAATTGATGTGGGCAGACAATGTGGCCTACTTGATTATCTTTGCTGTCTTAGCCTTATTGTGTTGGACGATCTTCGACTTGTATAAAGGGAACAAAAGATACGCAGAACGTTTGCAACAACTAACCGTCCAAGAAAATAACTAATAAAAAGATTAGATGATAAAAAAGTTGTTCCTTAAGTGTCCAACTTTAAAAAATAAGCCAAAGAATCCCGAAATAGTTACTCAGGGAAATTCTTCGGCTTATTTTAATTCGTATAACTACATTCAACAGCTTTGATGTCCATTTGTTGAAATGTCTTCGTGAAGAGATAAATCACGTTTTTTTCTACTAATATCAGTAGATTTTGCACAGATCCTACAATCAAAACTTTAAGGTTTCATTTGTTTATTCATTCACTGCTGCTAATAATTCTGGGAAAGCTTCTGGATCAAAGTGTTTTTCTTTTAACATAGCAATTTCTTTTCCATATGGTGCATAGGCCGTTTTTTTCTCTTTCCCTACATAAGGGGTTTCTAAGATTTTGGCAATATCTGAAAACATCGGTTCATGTACGATTTCTTTCAGTGCATCAAAACCGATCGTCCCGAAACCAATATTAGCATGACGATCCTTATGTGACCCTTGAGGATTCTTCGAGTCATTGATGTGTAACACTTTCAATCGATCCAAGCCGATTACTTTATCAAATTCTGTCATGACACCTGAAAAATCATGACACACGTCATAGCCTGCATCGTTCGTGTGACAAGTATCAAATGTCACAGACAATTTTTCATTCAAAGTCACGCCATCAATGATCTGCGCTAATTCTTCAAATGTCCGACCGACTTCCGTCCCTTTACCAGCCATTGTCTCTAAAGCAATTTGTGCAGTCTGTTCTTTCGTCAAAACTTCATTCAATCCTTCAATGATTTTGGCGATACCAGCTTCGGCACCTGCACCGACATGGGCACCTGGATGCAAAGTGATCTGGGTTGCTCCTAAAGCCTCCGCTCGGACGATCTCTTCTCTTAAAAATTGAACCGCAAAAGGAAACATCTCCGGTTTAATCGTATTTCCCAAATTAATAATATAAGGTGCATGAACCACTATATCAGATAATCCATGTTCCTTCATATACGCTTTCCCCGCTTCGATATTCATGTCTTCAATTGCTTTACGTCTAGTATTTTGCGGTGCTCCAGTATAAATCATAAAGGTTGAAGCACCGTAACTTGCAGCTTCTTCTGCTGCCCCTAATAGCATTTTTTTTCCACTCATGCTTACGTGTGACCCTAATAACATAAAATTCTTCCTCTCCATGAAAAGTGAATCAATGATCGAAATCCTTATCAAGCCATATTCCATTCATTGATAATCACTCTAAATAAGCTAATCTTTTTCTATTTTAACTGAACATATAGGGAAAGAAAAGTTTACGACTCGAAAACCGGTCTAGTGCTTTAAGTTTCTCGTTCACTCTATCATTCAGAAAAAGAAAGTTGAAATAATCCTTATAAAAATCACCATATCTGTTTTTTTGTTCCATTATTTGCTATAATTAGCGAAATAAAACTATTAGTTGAGGTGAACCCTTTTGCCACGTAAAGATACTCGGAAAAAGCAACATCGAAGGAAAAAGCAAAAATGGTTGGGATTAAACATCGCTTTTGGTGTCTTCCAATCATTGACTACTTTTATCGTCGTCCTTCTTCTGCTACTGGCAGCCCTTGGTGTTGGTATCGGAGCTGGTTATTTTGCCTATCTTGTTGAAGATACCGAAATACCATCCAAAGCAACCCTGCAATCAGAGCTTGGCAACATTACAGAAACATCTAAACTTGTTTATGCTGACAATTCTGAAATATCAAAGATCCAAACTGATTTAATGCGGACAGCCGTTCCTTCAGATCAAATTTCGCCTTTATTGAAAACTGCAATCATTAGTACTGAAGATGAGTATTTTGAGCGACATAACGGCTATGTACCAAAAGCTGTTTTGCGTGCTTTATTTTCTGAAGCAACTGGTATCGGTTCTTCCGGTGGTTCCACGTTGACTCAACAGTTAGTCAAACAACAAATCTTGACTGATGAAACAACATTCAAGCGAAAAGCAAATGAAATTTTATTAGCAGCACAAGTCGAGAAACACTTTTCCAAAAATGAAATTATTTCTATGTATCTAAATGTTTCTCCATTTGGTCGAAACAATAAAGGACAAAATATCGCTGGTGTACAAGAAGCAGCGAAAGGAATCTTTGGTGTCAATGCCAAGGATGTCAACTTGCCACAAGCTGCCTTTATCGCAGGCTTGCCACAAAGTCCGATCACTTATAGTCCTTATACAAATACTGGGAGTTTAAAAGAAGACCTTTCAGCAGGATTGAATCGAAAAGATGTGGTTCTATTCAGCATGTATCGTGAAAATAAAATCACAAAACAACAATATGAAGAAGCGAAAGCTTATGATCTCACGAAAGATTTCTTACCACAACAGATTGCTGAACAAAGTGATCGTGAGTTTCTATATTATACCGTTATGGGTGAAGCCACAGAGATCATCACTAAACAATTAGCTGAAAAAGATGATGCAGATTTATCTGATAGTTCAGTCTATGATGCCTACTATCAAAAAGCACAACAAACGATCCAAAACAAAGGTTATACGATCCATTCAACGATCGATAAAAATGTTTATGCGGCAATGCAAGAAGCAGCAAAAAGTTATGGTCATCTATTAGACGATGGCAAAGCCACACAAGTTGAGACAGGAAATGTCTTGATGGATAATAAAACTGGTCGTATCTATGGTTTTGTTGGTGGTAGAAATTATCTACAAAACCAAAATAATCATGCTTTTGACACCCAAAGACAAGCTGGGTCTTCGATTAAACCAGTACTCGTGTATGGTCCAGCCATCGATATGGGGCTTGTAGGATCAGAATCACGCGTTTCTGATTACGCAACTACGTGGCAAGAAGGAAGTAACGCAGGAGAAAAAATCGTCAATGCAACGAATGAAGGTTCTAATACCTTCCAAACGATTCGAGAGTCTTTGGAATGGTCTAACAATATCCCTGCCTATCATTTATATCAGGATGTTTTAGAAAATGGTGGTTCTAAACAATATGCTTATGAAAATTACTTGGCAAAAATGAATTATCCAACCAACGATAATTGGGGCGTTGAGTCTGCGCCGTTGGGAACCGTTGATGTAACGACTTTGGAACAAACCAATGGCTTCCAAGCTTTAGCTAATGGCGGGGTCTATCAAGAAGGTTATTTGATTGATTCAATTACTGATAACTCAGGAAAAGTCATCTACAAACATGAGGAAAAACCTGTAAGAGTGTATTCTGAAGCTACAGCATCAATTATGAATGATATGATGCGTAGTGTAATCACTGCGAAAATCACGACACCTTTTAAAGATGATATTACTGCTTTAAATCATGAACTGGGACAAGCGGATTGGATCGGCAAAACAGGTTCAACAAATGACTACCGTGATTCTTGGCTGATTGTTTCAACGCCATCTATTACGATCAGTAGTTGGGCAGGTCACGATGACAACACTGGAATGGACTCAAGAGCCCGATTACGTTCTTCTAGCTATTTAGCCAATCTCATTAATCAAGTATACCAAGCAAATCCAGCGATGTTCGGGACAAAGGATAAATTTGAATTATCTTCTGATGTCTCCAAGAAAAAAGTAGCATCCTTTACAGGACAACTTCCTGGTAAAGTTACTGTTGATAAGAAAACCATCGAAACGCCAAGTCAGACAGTTGAATCGCTTTGGGCAAAAAATGGTCCAAAAAAATCAACATTCAAGTTTGGTGTCGGTGGAACGGATGAAAACTATAAAAACTATTGGGGAACTGCTTCATCCTTTGCTCGAGCGCATCCAGCAAAAAAAGAAAATGATAAAGAAAAAGAATAACTCAGACTTTGTCAAATAATATTGATGAAACGTACCAACATTATTTGACAAAGGACCTACAAAAACAGTCGCCAATTATGGCGACTGTTTTTATCTTGTTAATTTTTCAGTAGCGCCCATACGCTTTTTTTCTTGCTGTTTGACTAAGTTCATTGCTTTATTCCTTTTTTGATCCACTGTTTGCTGTTGATGAGTATTTTTATCTGTAGTCGGTGAATATTTAGACTGATTTAGATCATTGGTAGCAGGTTTGCTTTTTTCTTTTTCATATGTGACTGGTTCCCATACCCCAATTTCAAACCACAGCGGGTTCGTTTCACTTGATTTCTTTTGGTTATCTGACTGTTGGACATTTCCATTGATATTCAATGATGGCTCAGCTTTTTCTAAATATAGGCTGGTTCCTTCTTTAGATTTAGGAGCAGTCAAGCTTTTAAAGGTGCTAGGGTTAAAACTATTTAGATCATTGGTAGCAGATTTGCTTTTTTCTTTTTCATGTGTGACTGGTTCCCATACCCCAATTTCAAACCACAGCGGGTTCGTTTCACTTGATTTCTTTAGGTTATCTGACTGTCGGTCATTTCCATTGATATTCATCGAGGGCTCAGCTTTTTCTAAATATAGGCTGGTTCCTTCTTTGAATTTAGGAGCAGTCAAGCTTTTAAAGGTGCTAGGGTTAAAACTATTTAGATCATTGGTAGCAGGTTTGCTTTTTTCTTTTTCATGTATGACTGGTTCCCATACCCCAATTTCAAACCACAGCGGGTTCGTTTCACTTGATTTCTTTAGGTTATCTGACTGTTGGTCATTTCCATTGATATTCATTGAGGGCTCAGCTTTTTCTAAATATAGGCTGGTTCCTTCTTTGAATTTAGGAGCAGTCAAGCTTTTAAATGTGCTAGAGTTAAAACTATTTAGATCATTGGTAGCAAGGTTGCTTTTTTCTTTTTCATGTATGACTGGTTCCCATACCCCAATTTCAAACCACAGCGGGTTCGTTTCACTTGATTTCTTTAGGCTATCTGACTGTTGGTCATTTCCATCGATATTCATCGAGGGCTCAGCTTTTTCTAAAGGTAGGCTTGCATCATCTTTGTCTTTTCCTTTAAAGTCACCTGATTGCCGGTTATCCCCTTCTTTGACAGTCATCACTTGCTTACTTTCGATTTCCCTACAATAATCGCTATTGTTTTCTCTATTTGGCTCTTCAGGACTTTGCATTTTACTTTCATCTTTATTCCAATTGGTTCTTTCGCTACTGTTCGTTTGTACTTCTATCCATACTTGTGGGTCATGCTGTTTTTGTTTCTCTTCTTCCAAACGTATGCTGTCACCCCTTTTTTGATTACGTTCCTTTGAAGCTTCACGTCTTTTTCTCCATTTGTTGACAGGATCTAATAACTCAATAGATTGATTGTTTTGAAATTGGAAGACTGTATCATTTTCCATGCTTTTTTTCAAAATATCGTTAAAATTGTCTCTAAACCGTCCATATATTTGACTTACTTTCCTACTGATGCTAACTAAAATAGCATCGATTTTACTGTCAGACAATTCACTTTTTTTCAAAGTAGAAAGATATTCAAAAGAATAACTCTCCGTATGTAAACCTATATGTTTTGCTAAGATATAACCAATCGCTTCTGATTTAAAATATTCTAATTGGTCTGGATAATCGGTACTAGTCCCTCTTGTCTTATGTATGGCTGAACGCATAAAGTTACTCAATGTTTGTTTATCATTCATCCCTGATTGAATCTCGATTGGCATACTTTTAAATTGGTTAATACTTTGGAACAAAATTTGGTAGAGAGATGAATCAACTGTTTGATTCCCTACATAGTATGCTGGTCTGGGTATTTCTTGCTTTTCCGCTAATTCACTAACATCGAAAACCTGTACTAGAAAAGAGGCTGTTAGTTTACTTTTTGTTTCTTTGTCGAAACGTACTTCTGTATGGTCTCTATAAAGTGCCTCTGGACCCAGTTTTAATTTTTTTTCTAGTTTCTTCCATTCCTGAGCCTCGAGAGCCAATTGGACATCTGGTTTTTGGGCGATCAGGTTTTGGGTTATTTTTGAGTGTTGCCAAGGAAGATGCGCTGTAACAGATAAAAACTTAATAAAATTATCCTCTTCTAGAAAAGTTGAAAGTTGTTTTTTTCGATACGTTTCAATCCCTTCCCTATCCCCCCGTTTATTCAAGCTTTGTATACTTTTATCGTCTATTCCCTCATTAAACCTAAGATTTAGTATATATTCAACTCCTTCTGGAAATAAGTCAATTGAGTTAACCAACTTATTACCACGTTCATTAATATGATGTGCCATACTTACAAAATAATAAAATTTTTCTATGATCTTTTCTTTATTTTCTTCTATAAACGGACGATATAATTCCATTCCCGGATCCTTAGTTACTATTACCAGTGAAGAATCAAGATACAAGGAATGATTAAAAACAAAACCTGGAGTACAGCGACGATTGTTCTTGTACTTCTCTTCCATTACTGGCAATGGATATACAAACTCTGTAAAAATTTTCTCTGTAAAAGATTTAATAGGAATATACCAATTTCTCCTATTTCTTTCCAATGCAAGATATGTCCTATTTAAATTTTCTAATGTTATTTCTTTGTACTTTGAAGTTTTTAACTCATCGTAAACATCAGGAAGCAGTTTCACAAAATAAATATCTGACATTTATAACTTCTCCTTACAATTTAGATTTTCTCTTCTGATAGAGATTCCATTTCATTATACGGAATAAAAAGCTAAAATTTGTCCAAGTTTTTACAAAAAAAATAAATAGTTGTTCTTGTTAACTAGCTAAAAGCTTCAACGAATGTTTACTTATTTCAATCACTAAATCTTTTTTAGAAGTTAAAACGAGAGTGGGACAATAGTTCTTTCTCAATCGTTGGCGATTTGGAAATTATAACCTGGTTTGCGCTGTCCATTTCGCATATAACCGTCTTTCATCCACATAAAGGTGGTAACAGTTAATGTTCTACATTTCGTGGTAAAGTTGTTTGGCTGATGGTATAATTTTTAAACATAAAGCACACTCCTTTGATTTTTGTTTAAGCACTTTAATCATACAAGGTTGTGCTTTTTATGTACCTTAAAATCAAAAAAATGGGGAAATAATCAGATTTTTTTCTGACTATTGTCCCACTCTCGTTTTTATCTGGTTATGGTTTTAAAGAAGCTTTTTTATCTTGCCACTGTTCTACGCCCGGATACTCCATTTTTTTTCTGCCGATTGTTTTTATTTGCTTTTTCCTGAGCTATCCTTTGCCATTGCGGAATGAATTTATCTGTAGTCAATGAATTTAGACTGTTAGTATCTACTTTTTCTAAAGTGCTTTTGTTGCTTTTGTTGCTTTTTTTACTTCCTTTTTTTGTAACTGTTTCCCAAGTCATTTCTTCCGGCTCATTTTGATCCGTTTGATGATCTGTCTGCTGATCTTTTCCATTAATAGTCGTCGAAAGTTTAGATTCAGTTCGGTTGGTATCCTCAGCTTTTTTCAAAGATAGGCTTTCACCTTCTTTGGCTTTCATGTTAAACAAGCTTGCAAAGGTTTTAAGGGTAGAAGATTCTTGATGATCTGTCTGCGGGTTAATTCTATTAATAGTCGTCGAATGTTCAAATTCATCTCGATTGGTATCCTCAGCTTTACTCAAAGGTAGACTTGCACCTTCTTTGGCTTTAAGGATAATCGATCCTTCAAAAGTTCTAAGTTTAGAACTCTTTAAATCATTGGTAACAACATTTTCTGAAGTACTTGTGTTACTTCCTTTACTTGTGTCTTTTTCCAAAGTTCCTTTCTCAAACCATTGTTGATTCGCTTCTCCGTATTTCTCTAGATTAT
The DNA here is from genome assembly GCF_040887165.1 of Enterococcus sp. C65. NCBI lineage: Bacteria > Bacillati > Bacillota > Bacilli > Lactobacillales > Enterococcaceae > Enterococcus > Enterococcus sp. C65. The sequence continues at coordinate 139,985 of NZ_JBFOFG010000006.1, forward strand.
CTAGCTGATTGTTTCTTTCTGTGCTTGAGTTCTCTTTCCAAGATCTCTCTTTAACTTCTTGTTGCTTAGTACCATTTGATCCTTTAATATGAACTGTCTGTTGCTCATTTCCCTTAATATCCATCGAGAGTTCAGTTTTTTTTATGCTGGCACCCTCAGTTTTTTCCAAAGATATTTTGACTTCAGGTCTAATCAATCCTTTAGAGTCGCCTGATAGCTGGTGGTTCCCTTCTTTGACTTTCCTCACGTGTTTACTTTCGATTTCCCACCAATACTCACTATTATTTTCGCTATTTTGCCCTTCAGAATTTTGTGTTTTACTCTCATATATATTCGGATGGATTCTTTTACTCTTTTTAGTTTTAACTTCTGTCCAAGTTTGTGGATCACGCTGCTGTTTTTCTCCTACTTTCAAACGTTTGTCGCTAAACTTTTTTTTACTATTTTCAATCAAAGCTTCACGTCTTTTTTTCCCTTTATTGACGGGGTCTAATATCTCTATAGATTGATTATTTTTAAGTTGGGTAACTTTATTCTTTTCGTTACTTTTATTCAAAATAATATTAAATTTTTCTATAAAGTCATTATATGTTTTATTTACTTCTGAACTAATGCTCTCTAAAATATTATCTATTGTAGTTTCAGACAATTTATTCTGCCTCAAAGTAGAAAGATATTCAAAAGAATAACTCTCCGTAGATAATCCTAAATGTTTTGCTAAGGTATAACCGACCGCTTCTGATTTAAAATATTCTAAATGGTCTTGATCACCGATACTAGTCCATCTTCTCTTATGTATGGCTGAACGCAATAAGATACTCAATTTTTCTTTATCATTCATTCCCGATTGTATCTCGATTGACCTACTTGTAAGTCCTCTGATACTTTGGAATAAAATTTTATAGAGAAATGAATCAACTGTTTGATCTCCTACGTAGTAAGCAGGTCTAGGTATTTCTTGATTTTCCTTTAATTCACTAACATCAAAAACCTGTACTTGAAAATAATCTGTTGGTTTAGAGTTTGTTTTTTTTTTGAAAACTTCTCCTGTATATGCTCTAAGGAGGGATTCCGGACACAGATTTAGTTTTTTTTCAAGTTTCTTCCATTCCCAAGCCTGAAGAGCCAATTGGACGTCTGGTTTTTGGGCGATCAAGATTTGGATTATGCTTGAATCTTGCCAAGGAAGATGAGATTTAACAGATAAAAACTTAATAAAATAATCTTCTTCTAGAAAATTTGGAAGTTGTTTTTCTCGATATGCTTCAATCCCTTTTATATCACCTCGTTTGCTCAAATTTTGTATACTTTTATCACTTATTCCCTCATTAAATTTAAGATTGCATATTTCCTCTATTTCTTTTAGAAATAATTCAAGCGTTCCGGTCTTCTTATCGTATACACAATGATTATAATATCCTCTTAGATAATGATAAAAAGCGTCCTTAATTTTTTCCAAATTTTTTTCTATAAACGGTAGGTATAAATCAGCTATCTCTTCACTTTTTATCTTTACTTCTATTACATCTGAAGAGGAAAGATTTAAGGACTGATAGAAAACTAATCCCGGAGAAACAAGATGAGGGTCCTCCTCCAATATTGGCAAAAAAAATACAGAATCTGGATGTTTTGTACTTGTATGAGCTTTAAAAGGAATATACCAATTTCTTTCATTTTGTTCGAACGCAAGATACATTCTTGTTTCTTTATTTAATATCCTATTTTTAGTTTCCTTTGAAGTTATTAAATCATTGTAAACTTCAGGGCGTAGTTTTACAAAATAAAAATCTGACATATACAGTAACTCCTGGCATTTTAGATTTTCTCTTCTGATAGAGATTCCATTTCATTATACGGAATAAAAAGCTAAAATTTGTCCAAATTTTTACAAAAAAATAAATAGTTGTTCTTGTTAACTAGCTAAAAGCTTCAACGAATGTTTACTTATTTCAATCACTGAATCTTTTTAGAGGTTAAAAACACTCCACTAGCATCATCTAGTGGAGTGTTAATCACTTATTATTTCGTCGATCCTTTTTCTTCAATTCCATAAGGTAAGATAATTGTTTTTTCTTCAACTTCTTCTTTATTCATCATTTTTGTTAATAGACGCATTGAAACGGCACCTAAATCATACAATGGTTGTGTGATACTTGTTAGGCGTGGACGTGCAACTTCTGTTAACAATGAGTTATTACTTGTAATGATCTCAAATTCTTCTGGTACTTTCACACCCTTATCTAAAAGACCATCTAAAATACCGATAGCTAATTCATCATCTGAAACATAAACAGCTGTTGCGCCACTGTTATGAATGCGATCAACTAGGGTTAATCCGTCTTTAAAGTTATACTCTGCTTCAAAGATCAAACCTTCGCTGTAAGGTAAATTATTTTCTTTAAGTGCTTCTTTATATCCTTTCAAGCGATTTTGACCATTGATTGGATCAATCAATGCCCCACTGACAAAGGCAATTTTTTTATTGCCATTCTTAGCTAATTTATTGACAGCATCCTTAGTTGCTGAAGTGTAATCGATATTCACACTTCCAACTTGTTCATCAGGGTCAATTGAGCCAGCCAATACTACAGGAGTCTTAGATCGAGAAAACTCACCACGGATTTCATCAGTGATATGATGTCCCATGAAGATCACGCCATCTACTTGTTTTGCTAGCAAGTTATTTAATACATTCACTTCTTTTTGATCATTGCCGTCTGAATTTGCTAAAATGATGTTGTATTTGTACATTGTAGCAACATCATCGATCCCACGTGCTAAAGAAGCAAAAAACATATTGCTGACATCTGGAATGATTACCCCTACTGTCGTTGTCTTCTTACTTGCTAGCCCACGTGCAACAGCATTCGGACGATAGTCCAATCGATCAATGACTTCTAATACTTTTTTTCTAGTCGCAGGTTTGACATTCGGATTCCCGTTAACGACACGTGAAACAGTAGCCATCGAAACATTTGCCTCTCTCGCTACATCATAAATAGTAATTGTTTGCTTTTCCATTCTTGCTCTCCTGTTCATTTTTATATGTTTTCTGAAAATACGCTTTACATTTCTAAAACAGGATAACAAATAATACTCAAAATTGCAACCGTTTTACTACCGCTTTCATGAAAATAATTCATTTTTTCACTTTTATACGTTGGTCTTTGAAACATTAAGTGGTACAATTATCTAATAATTCAATAAATTAGAAAGAAGGATGCCAAAATGAATAACGTAAAAATCAACGAATTACGTAAATGGATGGCTCAAAATCAAGTGGATCTTGCCTATATTAGTGATCCAGGACACATCGCTTATTTTTCAGGATACGAAAGTGAACCCCATGAACGTGTCTTAGCACTATTTATCCCACTTGAACAGGATCCTTTTTTATTCACTCCGGCTTTAGAAGTTGAAGATGCACAAAACAGTGCATGGTCTTTTGATGTTCGTGGCTATTTAGACAGCGAAAATCCTTGGGAAATCATTGGGAAAGAAATTCGTCACCGTTATGGTCAGCCTGGAAATATCGGAATCGAAAAAAATGCGTTAACCGTTGATCGTTTCGATGCCATTTCAGATGTTCTAACTGGTTCTGACAACTTTACTGATTTAACAGCAATCATTCAACGTCTCCAATTAATCAAAACACTGGAAGAAAAAGACCAATTACTTGCTGCTGGTAAATGGGCAGATGTTGCCTTTGAAATCGGCTTTAAGGCAGTAAAAGAAGGTGTTACTGAGCAAGCAATCATTGCAGAAATCGAATATCAACTAAAAAAACAAGGTGTTTCGCAAATGTCGTTTGACACGCTTGTTTTAGCTGGTAAAAACGCAGCAAGCCCCCACGGTGCTCCAGGCAGCACAAAAATTTCGCCTAATGAACTTGTTTTGTTTGATTTAGGTGTTGTTTGGGATGGTTATTGCAGCGATGCTACTCGAACTGTAGCCTATAAAAAACCAACTGAATTTCAGGAAAAAATTTATCAAATCACACTTGAGGCACAATTAGCTGCCCAAGCAGCTGTACGTCCCGGCGTAACGGCTGCCGAACTAGATCAAATTGCAAGAAATGTAATCAATAGCTATGGCTATGGCGAATACTTCAATCATCGTCTAGGTCACGGAATCGGAACCACTGTCCATGAATTTCCTTCCCTTGTAGCAGGAAATGATTTAGTCATCGAAGAAGGCATGTGCTTCTCCCTTGAACCAGGAATCTATATCCCTGATCAAGTAGGTGTTCGAATCGAAGACTGTGTCTATGTGACAAAAGACGGCTGTATTCCATTTACAACTACGCCAAAAGAATTATTGGTTATTGAGTAAGGTCGTGAAAGAAGCGGTTAACTCCGAACGAATAAGCGATGATTTTTTAAAATAGCTTCTCTTATTTTAGAAAATTATCGTTTATTGTTAAGGAGTTGCTTCTTGAACGCCGTGGATCAGAGGTTGTGAGAAGAGCGACTTGATCTGAGCGCTCACCAAGTAAAAACTGCGACGAGTAATCGCAGGAGCAGTAAGGATGAAAATCTCGAAACAGCTTCCCATGTTTTGAGATTTTTTGTCTTATCGCCGAAGATCAGCTCTTTGAACACCGTTTATCACTTCTACATCTATTAATGAGTCTAAGGGCGACTGTTAGTCCTAGACTCATTTTTTTCTTATCTTCAACCTCACTAATTGTTGTTGACCCATTCATACCAAAGAGCTCTGGTTACCATTAGATTTTACGAATTCTTCTGATCATTCTGGTTCTTTTATAGTGTCTTCACTCTCATGGTAATAAGCATGCTATCAAGTGATTACGCAAATTAGACGTTTACATTATGTATTATTCTTGTAATTATCCAAACAAAAAAATATCAAAGCTAGGAAACTTTGCTAGCTTTGATATTCATCACTTGTTCCGTTCGATTAACCAAAATCGAGATAGCATCTATTGATTATTTACAAAAAATAGAAATTGCCTATTTTCCATTGTCAGTAAATGTATCTTTTAAATCTTCTTTTTTAGCTTTGACATCTTCTTTAGCCATATCTGCCATTGCTTGCGCATCTTTTACGACTGGTTTTGCTTCAGCAATGCCTTCTTTGACTGTTTGTCCAGCTTCACCTGCAGCATCTTTCGCATTGATCATCATATCTTCAGATGCATCTTTAACTGTTTCATTCATTTGTCCGACTGGCTTTTTAAGCTCATCTGCTGATTTCTTGAAGCGATGAGAAAGATCTTCTGATTGTTCTTTTAATGTTAATAAAATGTCTTCAGACTCATCTTCGACATCATTTGCAGAATGATTGACTTTATTTTTCACGCTACCAGCTAAGTCACCAGCTTGTTGGGATAGATCTTGCGCTTTTTCTTTTGCGATGTCTGTTAATGTCGCTGATTTTTCTTTTGCCATATCCGTGTAGTCTGAAGCCATATCAAGTAAATCATCTGCTTGTGCAGCAAGTTCATCGCGTAGTTCTTTTCCTGACTTTGGTGCTAATAATAATGCTGCGACTGCCGCTGCTGTCCCACCAATAACTGCTCCTAGTAAAAATCCACCTTTTTTTGCCATAATTAAATTCCTCCAGTCTTTTCTGTATGTTTTTTATTTTTGAAAAACTTTAAAGCTGTGCCACCAACTTTTCCAGCCACGGTAGCTTTAGCTGTTGTACGCCCAATCCCACCAACTTTGGTTACGATATTTTTACTTGATGTATTCAATTCTGACACGCTTTCACTTAAATCCGCGATAGCTGTAAATAATGGATCAATCGTTTCTACTTTCCCATTGATGTCTAAAAGCAATTCATTACTTTTGACTAGTAAACCTTCCACCTGCCTTGACAAAAGATCGACATCTTTGGTGACGACTTCAATCGTCGTATTTGCTTCTGCCACTGTTTGATCCACTTTTTCTAATGTTTTTGATAATTGTAACAATACTCTTATGATAAAAACAACGAGGACTGCAAATGCGATGGCCGCAATCAGCCCAGCAATTTCTCCGCCTGTCATACTCGAACTCCCTTCTGATACTCTTTCTATAAGCATAGCATTTTCGCATTTTTTAAACAAATAAAAAATAGCAAAGCTTCAACTACTTTTTTTGGATAAGAGCAGTTGAAGCTTTCATTGCTAAAAAATTTATTTTTTCAGCTCATCTTTTGATTCAATTTTTTTGTTGTCTTTTTTTGGTACCATCGTTTGATCAGCTTCTAATTGTTTCCCTAGCTCTTTGATATATTCTTTTAATGGTTCGCCGACTTCTGGATGAGTCAAGCCGTATTCGATACTGGTTTTCATGAAACCAAACTTGTCACCAACATCATAGCGTTTGCCTGTAAAGTTACGAGCAAATACTCGTTGTGTTTTATTCAATGTATCAATCGCATCTGTCAGTTGGATCTCATTCCCAGCACCTGGTTGTTGTTCTGCCAAAACATCAAAGATTTCAGGAGTTAATAAATAGCGTCCAATAATAGCTAAATTACTTGGTGCTTTACTTGGGTCTGGTTTTTCAACGAAGTTTTTAACATTGAACAATCCTTCTTCTAATTCTTCACCAGGATTAATAATTCCGTATTTAGACGTATCTTTTTGTGGCACTTCCATCACTGCGATTGTTGATGCATGTGTCCGCTCATAGTCATCAATCAATTGTTGTGTCAAAGGTACTTCATCTTCCATGATATCATCACCTAACATCACAACAAAAGGTTCATTACCGATAAAAGCACGGGCTTGTAATACAGCATGTCCTAATCCTTTTGGATGAGATTGACGAATGAAGTGTAGATTTACATCAGTTGTTTCTTCAACCAACTTCAATAATTCTGTTTTCCCTTTTTCACTCAAATTCGTTTCTAACTCGATATTTGAATCAAAATGGTCTTCGATTGGTCGTTTTGCTTTCCCAGTGACGATCAAAATGTCTTCGATCCCTGATTTAAGTGCTTCTTCTACGATAAATTGAATCGTTGGTTTGTCAACGATTGGAAGCATTTCTTTTGCCATCGCTTTTGTTGCAGGTAAAAATCTTGTTCCTAAACCTGCTGCTGGAATAACTGCCTTTTTTACTTTCATTTGTCATCTCTCCTCTAAAAAATTAATCGTGAAAATTCATTTTCTTTTTTTCCATCTCGCAACATGATTTCTCTTGCCGCAATTTGTACATTTTTATTTTCATAAAGTACTTCATAAATTGTTTGAGTGATTGGCATGTCTACACCTACTTGCTGAGCAAGTTCTTTTGCGGCTTTTGTCGTATGGACACCTTCCACAACCATCCCCATATTTTCCAATACTTCTGACAGTTCATGCCCTTTACCTAACAAATTGCCCGCTCGCCAATTTCGCGAATGGATACTAGTACAAGTAACGATCAAATCGCCCACACCACTAAGACCAATAAAAGTCAATGGGTTGGCACCCATGGCAACACCTAAACGACTGATTTCAGCTAAACCTCTAGTCATAATAGCAGCTTTTGCATTATCCCCAAAACCTAATCCGTGGATTGCTCCTGCACCAAGAGCAATAATATTTTTCAATGCAGCCCCCATTTCAACCCCAATCACATCAGGGTTGGTATAAATCCTAAAATAATGATTCATGAATAACCTTTGGACAAAGGAAGCTGTTTTTTGATCTGTGCTAGCAGCTGTGATCGTAGTAATGTCATGATTTGCTACTTCTTCTGCGTGACTCGGACCAGATAAAACAGCAATGGATTGACGTTTGTCACTCGGGATCTCTTCTAAAAGAATTTCTGAGATCCGTTTGTGTGTTTCCTGTTCTAGCCCCTTGCTTGCATGGATGATTACAGGCTTGGTATTCAATTTAGTGACCACCTCTTGTGCTACAGAGCGAATGGCTCGTGTCGGAATCACGAATAACAAGGCATCAATATCTTGAACTGCCTGTTCCAACTCACTAAAACCACGGATTGACGTTGACAAATGATAGTCGGGTAAATATTTTTGATTGGTGTGTTGTTGGTTGATCTCGTCTATTTGCGATTGACGATGTCCCCATAGGCGAACATCATGTCCATTTTCAGCAAGAACTTGCGCAAGAGCTGTCCCCCATGAGCCAGCTCCTAAGACTGCCACCCTATATTTCATTTTACCACTCCTGCTATTTTTTTCATTTTTTTAGCTCTGTAAATTAGATAATCATTTGATTTTTACCAAAAGTGCGATCGTAATCTGGTAGATTTCCTTTTTTTCTACGCCAGATAAACAGAATAATTGTCCCAACGAATAAAAAGGCTGACAACAATTGGGAGATCCGAATAACACCTAAGAAGTATAAACTATCTGTCCGTAATCCTTCGATAAAAAAGCGCCCGAAGCTGTACCACATCACATAAACAAGTAAAACTTCTCCTTTTTTCAGTAAATGCTTTTTGTTTCTTAAAAATAGGAGTAGGATAAAGCCAATCAAACTCCAAACGGATTCATATAAAAAGGTAGGTTGACGATAAAAACCTTCAATGTACATATTATCAATTATGAATCTTGGGATATGCAGATTTTCTAAAAAAACTCTCGTCGTGACAGGGCCATAAGCTTCATGATTCATAAAATTTCCCCAGCGCCCAATTGCTTGAGCGAGTAGGACACTTGGTGCTGCTATATCTAAAAATGTCCACATGGAAATAAAGTGGTATTTGGTAAAGAAGTATAAAGTAATGGCACCTGCGATCAATCCACCATAAATAGCTAACCCGCCAGAACGGATATTGAATATTTGAATAGGATCAGCTATATATTGTGGTAAATCAAATAAAATATAGTACAACCGTGCGCCAATAATTGAAAGTGGCAATCCCCACAACATAAAATCAGTGACATCCTCAGATTTTAAGCCAACTCGTACGGCTTCACGGCTACTTAGCCACATGGCAATAATTATTCCCGATACAATGATCAAAGCATACCAATAGATTGGTATTCCTAAAAGATTGAACGCTACCCGATCGATTTGCGCTATCATGTTTCCACTCCTTGCTATTGTGCCCCTGAATTTTCTTCGATCAGACGACTTAATCTTTCTTCAAACGTTTTTGTTGCATCAAATCCCATCGTTTTTGCTCGGAAATTCATTGCAGCTACTTCGATGATGATGGCCACGTTTCGTCCAGTTTTGACAGGTATTTTTATTTGTGGAATCCCCACTTCTGCAATTTCCACAGAAGTATCTTCAGAACCTAGTCGATCATATTTTTTGTCCTTCGCCCAGGCTTCTAAATAAACGGCTAACTGCACTTGCATTGAACCACGGACAGCACTTGCTCCAAACAAGTTCATGACATCAATGATTCCGATCCCTCTGATCTCTATCAAGTGTTCTAAGATTTTTGGTGGTTCACCAATGACTGTCAGTTCATCTTGTTGATAAACATCTACTCGGTCATCGGCAATCAGGCGATGACCACGTTTGATTAATTCTAATGCGGTTTCACTCTTACCAATTCCGCTATCCCCTTGAATGAGTACACCTAACCCATAAACATCGACTAGCACACCATGAACGCTCGTTCTAGGAGCTAAACGACCATCTAAATAACTAGATAATTCTCCAAGCAAACGGGATGTGGAGATTGGTGAACGTAAGACAGCCATACCGTATTCGTTGGCTGCTTGAATCATTTCTTCAGAAGCTGGCAGCCCCCGAGAAATAATGAATGCTGGCATATCCTCACTGCACAATCTTCTCATGATCATCAGTCTTTCTTCCGGCATCATCCGTTCAGCAAAGCTAATCTCTTTGCTCCCAAATAATTGTAAACGATCATGTGAATAATAATTAAAATAACCGGTCAATTCTAAACCAGGTCTTGAGATGTCACCAGTTACGATAACACGCTCCAAACTCTTTTCATCACCAGTCACTATTTCTAATGATAATTTTTCTACTAATTGGCTTACTTTCACAACTTCTGCCATTCGTGCTACCTCATTTCTATTAGAGTGTTCCTTCCCATTTTATCATTGTCTGACAAAAAGTACTACCAAATAAAAAAAACGTTTTTATTTTAAATTCACTTTTTTTATAAAACAAAGCAAAAAGGTACAACCAGGGAATTTAAGACATTTCCCATGGATGTACCCTTTTAGTCATTATCGATTGTTCACGTTTACCTTCTACTATTGTGTTCACTGACAATCATATTCACCACTGACATAATCACAGCAATCAAAAAAGCTGATCCAAAGGAAGCAAAATTAAAATTAGATGCTCCAACAAAAAAGGAAGTCATCTTCAAGATTGCCGCATTGATGACAAATGTGAACAAGCCCAGTGTCACTAAAGTGAATGGTAGTGATAAAATTGTTAGAATAGGTTTGATGAACATATTCAAGATGGACAATACGAAACTTGCTAAAATAGCTGTCCAAATACTATCTACATAAATCATCGTCGGAAAAATCACTGCCAGAGAGATGAACGTCAACGTATTCACGATGAGGCGCTGAAGATAAGACATTAGAAGTCACTCCATTCGTCATCATTGACTTTTTCCGCCTCTTTACGTTTTTTTGTTTGTTCATGATGATAATTATTATTTTGATAATATTGGTTTTCATGCCCATAACGAGTCTGTTTGTTTCGTCCAGAAGGGATGAGCAAAGCCAATAAAATATATAAGATAACTGGACTTCCAAATGCCACTAAGCTTAGGAATACATAGATCACACGAACTACCGTTGGATCAATTCCAAGATATTCTGCAATCCCAGCTAATGTACCAGTCAAAACAATATTTTTATTTGATTTTGTCAATTTTCTTTTCATTTTACTTTCACCTCTGTTCTATTCATTTTAATGGAAGAAAAAGAGTGTGACAATAGATAAACTGTTCATTCTCACTACACTTTTTCTCCAAAGATTTTTGCTTTTCCTCGTTAAAGGAACGAATGACCAAGTATCATCGTTTAATAGTGAACGTACATCCCACTTATCAATCCTGCTTTCGATTGTTAGAATAAGCTAACTCACCGGTTGATTACTTTATTGATCCGTATCTTTTAAATAAATACTACCAGTCGTAGTCGATAATTGGATTCTAGCTACTTCATTTTCAGAGAGACGACGGAACTGTAGTAATTGATTGGTCCGTTCTTTTTTTTCACGGATTACTTCATAATCAGTCAGGCGGCTGTTGATGCTGCCTAAACTTGTTTTCGCATTACCTTCCATGCCAATTCCTGTTGGTAAAGCTACTTTGACATTGCCATTGACTGAACTTGCTTCAATTTTTTTCAAATGTTCTTCTTTCATTGTCAACCGTACATCCCCATTAACGAGAGAAACGGAAAGATTTTCAGGGGTTGTTCCTACAGTGACCGTACCATTCACTGTTTCGATGATCGAATCTAAGATTGCACCTGATTGAACATCTATATTCCCATTAACGCCTTCAATTTCAAGCATGGTTGCTTGTAATTTTTGAATGACGATATTTCCATTTGTCGATTTGGTGTACACATCTTTACCTTCTAAGTCGTTAATCGTAATATTCCCATTTAACAATTTGATTGCTGTATGGTCATATACTCGTTTTGGTAAATAAAAGACTAGATCCGCACGTACACGTTTATTTGGAATTTGGAATGAGACATGCTCATCATTGACTTCAATTTGACTACGTTCTAAGAATGCCTCGAATGGTTCTGCATTCATTTTACCGTATAATTTGATTTTAGCTTCAACTTTCACATCTTCACTTTCCCAAGTTTTCAATGTGACATTTCCGTTTGCAGCTTTGATATCAAGAATACTTGCTGCAGGTGCTTCATAATAAAATTCGTGTTCAAATTTTGTCGTTGCGATACCTGGTACACGGAGATTGACATCTTTCCATTCCATGTTTTCATTAACTGTTTCCGATACCGTTTGGAATGTCTTCCGCAAAAACTTGCCTAGCTGAGAACCAGCTTCAGACATTTTTTCTCCAACTTGGTTCAATGTATCGTTGGCTTGTTCTTTCCAGTCATCTGGTAACTCAAATTTATCAGCAATTGTTTCTTTCTTTTCTGTCCATTGGTTTTTGCGAATATCTTTTAATTCTGCTTCTAGTTTCAATTGTTCTTCTGTTAATTGTTCACTCGCAGCTTCTAATTCCTTGATCTCAGATTCAAGAGTCTTTCTTTGGAGAAGCTCATCTTCTGTTAGTTCATCCAATTCTTCTTTGGTATTCAGCTGCATCAATGTTTCCTGTTTGTCATTGCGTGCCGCTTTATTTTGTGCTAACTTTTCATTCACTTCGTCTAAATGAGCCGACGTTTGATTGGCTTGTGTTGCTAACTCATCTAAGATACGTTCCAAATTTTCTTGATCTTCTTTTTCGTTTTGTTTTGGATCGGCATTAAAATGGATTTCTTCTGATGTGCCATTTTCCAATTCATCGATCAATTGAGTTGCTTGATCTTTTTCTTTATGACTAGCAGTTACTTTATCTGCTTCTTTTGCGATTTGCTTTTCATCTTTCTCAGTTGCCATGCTTTCTAATAAATCTAAGCCCTCTTCAGTGGAAAGGATCCCTTTTTTAACTAAGTCTAAAATACGTTCTCTTTCTTTCATGGAAATTGCCTCCTTAAGCAAATATAGTTTGCAAGCTTTTCCTTACATTCATATTATGCACGGAATGGAAGAAAAAGTCATAGGACTTAAGTTGTAACTTTTTCTCCAACTTGAGTTACTGAACGATTTACTTCCCATTGAACCAGCCAATAATGCTTTAAAAACAATATTTCTTTCCCTTTTTATGGCAAGAAATATTGTTTTCTAATTTTTTATGAATTATGTATGAATATTATGGATATTAAAAAAGCAATTGGATAAATGACCATAAATAGCGTATAACACGAAACAGAATAACTAGTAAAAATATATTTCCGACAATAAAACGTCCCATATTACCAATGCTTTCTTTTAAATTACTAAATGTAAACCGACGCAAAAAACGTGGCATTGAATGATAGCCGTTTCGCTTCAAACGAAACTTTTCTTCATAGGTTAGTTCAAGCATATCATAATAAACAATTTGAAGTGGTTCACGCGGAAAAAAGGACTTGGAGAATCCAACCATCAATGTATACTGTTTATTCCTTGACGGCAAATTACGCATACCAGTTTTGTTAATCCTGACACTCTTGTCTTCAAGATCATTATAGCTATACTCTGCTTCTTGGATCTTAACGATTTTTGCTTCTGGTTGATTTATCTCTAGATATTTTTGATAGACCTCTGGAAATTTTTGTTTTTGCAGATAAAGATAAATACCTCCCCCAGCAATGATTATCATCAGTAAAACATTATAAAGCAAATGTTCCTGAAAGATGCCTGTATAAGCCAGAACAATCACGAGTACGAATGCTAAGATTAGAATTCGCTTCCAATAATAACTTTGATACATTCTTTTGATTGTCCGCTCATAATAAGCAAAATCTTGCTCAACAAATTTCATCTTCTTTCACTCCTTTTCATCTCTATGCTCTTATTATAATTGAACGAGTTGAAAAAACAAAGACTAGTCGCTGAATTTCGATTATACAAATGACAATTAGTCTTGACCTTTTTCTCTCAGAGAAGTCAGCAATATTCACTCTAAGTCTTCAAGTTACAAAAAAACCGAAGAATTCCTAGGATATTTCCTATTTTGGAATTTTTCGGCTTATTTCTTATAACTCACACGTTGATCGTTATTTTCCAATCTTCAAGAGTTAGAAAATTTCGTTATGATTTGAGTTTAATTCGGTGATTTTTCCTGTAGCTAGATACACGATCCATTCACAAATATTCGTTACATAATCGCCAATCCGTTCTAAGTAGCTGGCAACATTTAGATAATCTGTCCCACTGATGACTGTTTCTGGATCAGACTGCATATTTTTGATCGTTGCATTGTAGATGCGATTGAAATAATCATTGACCCGTTGATCCATATTTGCGATCGTTCGAGCATCTTTTTCATCCGTTTTGACGTAAGCAACCAATACATTGTCCACCATTTTTTTGACATAATCAGACATATCAGAGATTTCTTTTTCGATCTCTGGGATTCTGGTTTGACCTTTCACACGGATCGTTGATTTGGCAACTGAAACCGCATGATCTGCCATTCGTTCCAAATCAGAACTAGCTTTCATCACGGTAATAATCATCCGTAAGTCTGTAGTCACTGGTTGTTGCAAAGCAATCATTTCAAAACTTTTTTTCTCTAAACGTGTTTCCATGTCGTTGATTTTAATATCATTTTCGATCACTTCTTGTGCAAGTGCTTTATCATGTTTGATATAAGAACGAACTGATTTATGCACTGCACTACTTACCATCATCCCCATCTCATAAAATTGATTATGAAGGTTAAGTAGTTCTTCTTCAAACTGTGTACGTAACATTTCGTTTCCTCCTTATCCAAATCGCCCTGAGATATAGTCTTCCGTTTCTTGTTTTTCTGGAGTCATAAAGATTTTTTTCGTATCATTGAACTCAATTAAATTCCCATCTAAGAAAAAGGCTGTTTTATCAGAAATCCGTGAAGCTTGTGACATATTATGCGTAACTATAATCATAGTATATCTTTCCTTTAATTCCAAGAGCATGCTTTCAATTTTCCCAGTAGAAACAGGATCAAGCGCACTAGTTGGCTCATCTAACAAAATAATTTCTGGATTGACGGCTAACACTCTTGCAATGCATACCCGTTGTTGTTGACCACCTGATAAGGATAAGGCACTTTTATGCAGTTTGTCTTTGACATCATCCCACACAGATGCAGCCTTTAAACTTTCTTCGACTACTTGATCAAGGACTTTTTTATCTTTTTCGCCTTTTAGTTTTAACCCATAGATTACATTTTCGTAAATCGAAAAGGGAAAAGGATTTGGTTGTTGGAAGACCATTCCAATTTCTTTACGCAATTCAACAATGTCCGTTTTAGGGCCATAGATATCTTTTCCTTTATACAGGACACTTCCAGTGATCGTCACACTCGGTATCAAATCATTCATTCGATTCAATGAGCGTAGATAAGTTGATTTACCACAGCCAGAAGGACCAATCATCGCTGTGATTTCGCCTTGATTGAAGCTTAGATCGATTCCTTTTAACGCTTCTTTTTTTCCATAATATAAGTGAAGATCTTTTGATGAGATAATTTCTTTTGTCATAACGAATCCTCCGTCTTACCCAAAATGACCCGATACATAATCTTCGGTCGCTTTAATTTTTGGTCTAGTAAATATCTTATTCGTTTTATCGTATTCGATCGCTTTTCCTAAGTAGAAAAAGGCAGTGTAGTCGCTGATACGAGCTGCTTGTTGCATGTTATGGGTCACAATGATGATCGTGTAATCATCTTTTAGATTCACCAATGTTTCTTCTACTGTCCCAGTAGAAATCGGATCAAGTGCGCTGGCTGGTTCATCTAATAACAAGATATCCGGTTTCATCGCAATCGCACGTGCAATACATAAACGTTGTTGTTGACCACCTGACAAGGCTAAAGCACTTTTATCCAGGCTATCTTTTACTTGATCCCATAATGCTGCTTGTTTCAAGCTGGTCTCAACGATCTCATCTAATTTCTTCTTGTTCTTTTCGCCATGTTGCTTCAATGCAAACGTGATATTTTCATAGATTGATTTACTAAATGGATTTGGTCGTTGGAAAACCATTCCGATTCGCTTACGCATCTCATAGACATCAATTTGTGGTGCATTGATATCGACATCTTTGTACATGATTTTACCAGTCACCTTAGTATTTGCGATCCCATCATTCATCCGATTCAACGAACGTAAATAAGTTGACTTACCACAGCCAGAAGGACCGATTAAAGCTGTGATCTTATTCTTTTCAAATTCCAGATCAACACCTTTGATCGCTTCGTTGTCACCGTACCAAACATGAAGATCATCTGTATAAAGGGCAATTTCTTTTTCTTGACCCATTGTGATGATATTTCTTTCATTCCAATTATATTCTTTCATCTTACTTCTTCTCCTTAAGCTGAAGTCATTTTCCGGTATAAACGTTTACCAATCGCACGAGCACCAAAATTGAATAGTAATACTGCGATAATTAAGACCGCAGATGCTCCAGCAGATACTGATACGCCATCTGGCATCGTTCCTTCCGTATTGATTTTCCAAATATGAACAGCTAGTGTTTCAGCTTGACGGAAAATACTGATTGGACTAGAGACACTCAATGGATTCCAGTTTGAGAAATCAAGTGCAGGCGCGCTTTGCCCAGCTGTATAGATCAAAGCTGCTGCTTCACCAAAAATTCTCCCTGAGCTTAAAATGACTCCTGTTAAAATCCCTGGAGTTGCCTCAGGTACAACTACACGAATCACTGTTTCCCAACGTGACAAACCTAATGCAAGTCCTGCTTCACGCTGTGTGTAATGCACCGCTTGTAAAGATTCTTCTACCGTTCTCGTCAATAGAGGTAAGTTAAAAACTGTTAAAGCTAGTGCCCCAGAGATAATGGAGAAGCCATACTGGAATTGGATAACAAAAACTAAAAAGCCAAACAAACCAACGACTACAGATGGTAATGAGCTTAATATTTCAATTGAAGTACGGATAACATCAGTCAACCAGTTTTTACCAGCATATTCCGAAAGGTAAATACCGGCTCCTAAAGAAAGCGGAAAACTGATGATCATCGTGATCAATAATAAATAAATCGAGTTAAATAATTGGATACCGATTCCGCCGCCTACTTGATAGGCTTTTGATGGTTCAGTTAAAAATGACCAAGAGATATGAGGAATTCCTCGAACTAAAATATATAAAAGTAACGCAGCTAAGATCAATACAATAATTCCCGATATTGCATAAAGGACTCCTGTTGCGATTTTATCAGAGCGTTTTGCGTTCATTATTTCAATGCCCCTTTCTTACCAATCATTCGGATCACGATATTAAAGATTAATGACATCAATAGCAAGATCAAAGCTAATGACCATAACACGTTGTTTTCAATTGTTCCCATGATCGTATTTCCGATCCCCATTGTTAAAATCGATGTCAATGTTGAAGCAGGAGTTGTTAATCCTGTTGGCATCAAGGCAGCATTCCCGATGACCATTTGGATCGCTAATGCTTCACCAAATGCACGTGCCATACCAAATACAACGGCTGTCAAGATTCCTGGTACAGCAGCTCGTAAAACGACTTTATAGATCGTTTGCCAACGTGTAGCTCCTAAAGCTAATGATGCTTCACGATAATGACGCGGCACAGCTTTTAAGGCATCGACTGTCATAGTCGTCACAGTTGGTAAGATCATGACAAACAAAACAAATGTCCCAGCTAAAATACCAAAACCAGTTCCGCCAAAAATGTTTCGGATAAATGGTACGATGACTGATAATCCAATAAAACCATAAACAACAGATGGAATACCAACTAATAGTTCAATAACTGGTTGCAAGATTTTTGTGCCATTTTTTGGAGATATCTCTGTCATGAAGACCGCTGCACCGATGGCAAAAGGTGTCGCGATGATCGCAGATAAAAAAGTAACGATAAACGAACCAGCGATCATTGGTAATGCCCCGACCATCGGTTTACCATCCGCACCAATTTGTCCAGGATTCCAATTCGTTCCAAACAAGAAATCAAATACGTTGATCTTATCAACGAAAAAGGTCGCTAATCCTTTACTTGCAACAAAATAAAAAATGGCTACTACTACTAGAACGATCAAGGCGATACATAAGAAGCTGATGAATTTACCACGCTGCTCCATTTTTGAACGTTTTGATTTTGTTAATAATACTTTTTTCACATCTTCCACAGATGATTCCCCCCCAGTAAGGTTTAACATACTTATACAGTGTACAAAGCGAACATCAATTTGAGTTTAATAACATGTAAAATTTATGCGAAGTTTGTAAAGATTGTGTAAAGATGATTATTTTACAATATTTCCTTCCCAATCACGTTCTACTTGCATACGTGAAACCGGAATATAACCTAATTCACCTACGATATTATTTTGAACTTCTTCTGATAGCATGTAGTTTAAAAACTCTTTCGTTAACTGTTTTGGTTGATTTTTTGTATACATATGTTCATAAGCCCAAATGATCCATTTATTGGTCGTAACGTTGTCATCGGTTGGCTCTACACCATCAATACTCAAAGTAGCCACATCGTTGGTTACATATGAGAAAGCGACATAACTAATTGCTCCTGGAGTATCTGCAACGATTTGTCGCACCATTCCGCTTGAATCTTGTTCTTGCGCACGAATCGCCGTTTCTCCATCAAGGACCCATTTTTCAAAAGTACTACGTGTCCCACTTCCTGATGCACGATTTAAAATAACCACTGGTTGGTCTTTCCCGCCAAGTTCTTTCCAGTTGGTGATTTCACCCGTAAATAACTTCCGTAAGTTTTCCATTGAGATGTCTTTAACGCCCACTTCCTTGTTAACGATCGGTGTGATCCCAACTACAGCCACCCGATGATCAACTAAAGCAGCTGCATCGATTCCAGATTTTTCCTCCGCAAATAAATCAGAATTCCCGATATCTACTGCTCCAGATTGGACTTGAGATAATCCAGTTCCACTTCCTCCTCCTTGGACATTGATGAATTTCCCAGGGTTTGCAGCCTGAAAAGATTCAGCGACTGTTTCAACTAATGGTTGCAATGCGGAAGACCCGACAGCTGTAATGGATTCTCCTCGATCGATCCATTTTGAACAACCTGATAAAAGAATAGTTAATCCTATTATTGGTAAAAGTAATTTTAATTTTTTCATTTAGAAATCTCCTTCAGTCCTAAAGTAAGTTCATTTTAACATTTAACAAAATACTTGAAAACGAATTAAAATTATAAAATAACAAAAATAATGATTATTAATAAAAAAACACTATCTCATTAGGTTATTCTATGCTATACTGGCTTTGAAATGTGTCTCTTTATCAAACATTATCTAACTTATTTCTTGCTTTCCCCAAAAACAAGAAGTACCCCAAAGTTAGTTTTGTTCCTGTGAGACGCTTTCTCCATTTCTGACAGTTTACAGAAATGGCCCCGACAGAAAAAGGACATGAGCTGACGTCTTAGACGCCTCCCTCATGTCCTTTTTGATTAAATGGAAGTAGCAATTATAATAATGGCGAGATCAATCGTGCCAAACCTTCTTTTAATTTGATGATAAATCCTCGATTTTCATAGCGTTCTTTGGTTAACAGTTGTGACTTTCTTGAATCAGCAAAGAAAGCTTTTCTTACGTGAGTCGCCATTCCTTCATCATAGATCAACGCATTCACTTCAAAGTCTAATTTGAATGAACGGACATCAATATTTGCTGAACCAATTGAAACTATTCCACTGTCAATGATCATGGTCTTAGCATGGATAAACCCATTTTCATAGGTTTCGATCACTGCACCATATTCGATTAGTTCTGCTGCAAAAGAATAAGTTGCCCAATAGACTAACGGATGATCAGGTTTATTGGGAATCTGAATCTGAACTTTGACACCAGAAAGCAAGGCTAATTTCAATGCTTCATGAATGGATTCATCTGGGATATAGTAAGGCGTTTGAATCAATATTTCTTTTTTTGCTAATGAAATCATTTTTAAATAAGTCAATTTGATTTGTTCATGCTCAGAATCTGGGCCACTTGTGACGATTTGAAGTGCTAAAGTGCCTACAGAATCAATTTTTGGGAAAAATTTTGGTGCATAGCTGACTTCTTTCACGTGCTGCGAGTTCCAATCCATCAAGAAACGATTTTGTAGCGTATAAACTGCTTCCCCATAGATTCGCAAATGATTGTCTCGCCAATAACCAAACTTTGAAACTTCTCCTAAATATTCGTTTCCTACATTGAATCCACCAGTATAACCAATTTTCCCATCAATGACAACGATTTTACGATGGTTTCGATAATTGATTCGTGGATTGATATAAGGGACAAATAGTGGAAAGAAAAAAGCGACTTCACCACCAGCTACCTGTAATTCGTGGAAAAATTTTGCATTTACTTGGGTAGACCCCCAAGCATCTAATAATACACGGACTTTGACCCCTCTTTGAGCTGCTTCAGTCAGCGCGTCACGCACTTCCTTACCCAGAGCATCGCCCCGATAAATATAATATTGTAGATGGATATGATCTTTTGCCTGCTTGATGTCTTCAATCAATGCATCAAATTTTTCTCGTCCATCCGTAAATAAAGTCACTTCATTTCCAGTTGTGTACAATGTACTTTCAAACACTGTCAGCATATAGATTAGTTGCTTGACATCAACTTGTCCTGTTGGTGGATGCGGATAAAGTCCTCGCATCAAGGCTTGTTTGTCTTCTTCAATTTCCAAGTTCTTCCCGATTTTCCCTTGGATCTTCAAATCAAAGATCTTGTCTTGTGAAATACCTCTGCCAAAAAAGATATATAAAAGAAAACCGACAATCGGAATAAACATTAATACTAACAACCATGCCCATGTCTGAGCGGTTTCTTTTCGTTCACGAAAAACAATGACAATTGATAATAAGATATTCGCAATTAAGATGATCGTAAAAAAATTATCAACAACTACTCTCATGGCTCACCTCTTCACTTTTACACCTACTTAAGAATAGCCGAGATGTTTTTTAAAGTAAAGTGAAAGTATCAGACAGATAATGATCTCAATGAATTAAAATACCTACTGCTGAACCAATATGACCTCCTATTGATCATTACTTGATATTATTTTTTTATTTTATATTATGAGACAAAAAATGATAGCGTTTTACAAAGAGGTTGAGACAAAAGTGTTTAGCATCAAGAAATAAGAAGGAATTTCCGAAAATTTACAAAAAACACAAAAACTAGTTTTTGATATTGATTGTTATCTACTTGGTGCTTCTCAAATTTTTGGTAAATTTCGGCAAATTTTCCGAAGATGCTGCTTTTGTCTCACCGTGAACAAGAGGTCGTGAAAGAAGCGTTTAGCTCCGAGCGAATAAGAGAGGATTTTTTAAAATAGCTCCTCATATTTTAGAAAATCATCGCTTATTGTTGAGGAGTTGCTTCTTGAACGCCGTTTATTCGTTTTTAGAGATACTAGAAGAGACTGAGACGAGTTTTGTCCCAATCTCAACTAAAAAAGCAGACAGAAAAATGAATTTCTGTCTGCTGATTCATTGAATCATCCATTTAAACTTTAAAGTTGTTGGATCTTCTTGAAACAACTCGTTCCATCCTTTCATATGGTGAAACGATGGAAATGAATTAAAACTTCAAGAATCTTCTCATCGAAATAATTGATCCTAATGAACCGATAATGATTCCGATCCCAGCCATCAAAGCGTTGATTTTCCACACGATATCCTGTGGTTGGATCAAGGAATAGTGGGAGCGCAATAATGAAGGGTTAAGCATTCGGAATACTTCTTGGTACCCAAATGTAATCAGCAATACCGGAATAATTGCACCGATCAAACCAATCCAGCCACCTTCTAAAAAGAATGGCCAACGAATGTAGCCGTTTTTGGCACCAACTAATCGCATGATTTGAATTTCTTTTTGGCGAGATAAGATCGTGATTCTGATTGTATTTGAAATCAAAAACATTGCAATAAACAATAATAATGCTGCTGCAGCTAAGCCCCATGTTCGAACGGTTCCTGCAAGCTTAAGAATTTTATCTGAAGACGTTCCACCGTAATCCGCGCGAGAAACATTCGCTAATTTTCCGGCTTCTTGAGATACTTGTTTCGTATAAGAAGGTTCTGACGTTTGAACGACATAAACATCATATAACGGGTTGTTATCTCCTTCAAATAAACTCCATGAATTCCCCATAGCATCCTGGATCTTTTTCAACTCTTGGTCTTTACTTGAGAATTTGACACTTTTGACGTGATCAATCTCTTTTAATTGTTTTTCAAGAGTCTTCATATCTTTTTCATTTGTGCCAATATCAACGAAAACAGAAACATCTACGTTGCCTTCGATATCTTCGGCTAGTTTCGTTGCATTCATGATCACAGCCATGAACACCCCAACTAATGTTAATGTGATCGTCACGGCACTCACTGAAGCGACAGTCATCCAGCCGTTACGCTTTAAACTCTTGATACTCTCTAATAAATGTCGGAAAAAGGTTCTAATCATCGTATCCATATTCCCCTTCCGCTTGGTCACGTATGATTCGTCCATTTTCGATGGCGATCACTCGATGACGAATTGTATTCACGATCGTACTGTTATGGGTTGCCATAACGACCGTTGTCCCTTGAGCATTGATTCGGTCCAATAACTTCATGATCTCCCAAGAATTCTCCGGATCTAGATTTCCTGTAGGTTCGTCAGCAATCAATACTTTCGGCGTATTTACGATTGCACGGGCAATCGATACCCGTTGCTGTTCCCCACCAGATAGCTCACTTGGAAAAACACGCACTTTATGTTTCAATCCAACAAGATCTAACACTTCCATCACACGTTTTTTGATATCTCGTGGTTTTCTACCGATTACTTGCATCGCATAAGCGACATTTTCGTAAACTGTTTTTCTCGGCAACAGTTTGTAGTCTTGGAAAACTACCCCGATTTCTCTGCGTAAGTAAGGAACATCTTTGTTTTTGATTGCCATTAAATCATGACCAGCAACATTTAAGGTTCCTTTTGACGCTTTTTCTTCTCGATACATCAATTTGATGAATGTAGATTTCCCAGCCCCTGATGGACCAACTACATAAACGAACTCTCCTTGATCGATAACAACCGATAAATTTCGGATTGCAGTCGTACCATTTGAGTACTTTTTCATGACATCCTTCATTTCAATCATGGCGTTCTCTCCATATCTTTTCTCAGTCTCTCACCATTATAGCATGGTAATGTTTCATCTTGCTTTCAAAATCTTACAATTTTATTTCAATTAAAGTCAACTATTTAGAGGTGCATTTTTAAATATCCGTCAATAAATAAGTCTAAATCGCCATCCATTACAGCTTGAACATTACCAGTTTCTACGTTTGTCCGGTGATCTTTTACCATTGAATATGGATGGAAGACATAGGAACGAATTTGTGAACCCCAACCAATTTCTTTTTGCTCCCCACGCAATGCTGCAGCTTCTTGTTCTTTCTTTTCAACCTCAAGTTGATACAATTTCGCTTTCAACATGCTCATTGCTTGTTCTCGGTTTTTTAATTGTGAACGCTGCGCTTGACTAGCTACGACCGTTCCTGTTGGAAGATGAGTGATCCGAACGGCAGACTCTGTTTTATTGATATGTTGTCCTCCAGCACCGCTTGCTCGGTACGTATCGATCTTCAAGTCATCTGGGTTGATCGCAACATCAATCGTTTCATCTAGTTCTGGCATCACATCGACCGAACAAAACGAAGTGTGGCGCCGTTTGGCTGAATCAAATGGGGAGATCCGAACAAGACGGTGGACACCTTTTTCCGATTTTAAATAGCCATATGCATTATGCCCTTTGATCAGTAAAGTCACACTTTTTATTCCTGCTTCATCCCCTGCTTGGTAATCCAATGTTTCCACTTGGTAGCCATGTTGTTCTGCCCAACGTGTATACATGCGTAACAACATACTTCCCCAGTCTTGGGATTCTGTACCCCCTGCTCCAGGATGAAGTTCGACGATTGCATGGTTGCGATCATATGGACCATCTAAAAGCATGGCTAATTCATACGTCTTCATTTTTTCGTCTAATAGTTGGATTCTATCTTCTGCTTCTTGTTGCATTTGTGCATCTGGTTCTTCTTGCAACATTTCTACCATTAGGGCTAACTCTTCTAATTCTTCAGCTAACGCATTGAATTGATCATACGTTTCTTTATTTGTGTTGTTTTCATTGATCACTTTTTGTGCTGCTTCGCTATCATCCCAAAAACCAGGCTCTGCCATTTTGGCTTCAGCTTCAGCGATGTCTTCTTCCAACCGATCTAAGTCAAAGAGACCTCCTGAAACTTGTGACCTTTTCTTCCATCTCAGCTAATAAGTTACGGATTTCTGAAATCTCCATAAACTTCCCTCTTTCTATCTACATTATTTTATGTTTTATTCAACCACTTTAGTTTAACAGAAACGCTTCATAACAGAAAGAAGGTGAGTCGATTCTTAATCAAAAAGAACCGATCTCACCAATCTTATCTGCTAGCTGTCAAAAATTAGTTCTCATCTTTTCCATGACAGTTTTTATATTTTTTCCCGCTACCACATGGACAAGGATCATTTCTGCCTACTTTGTTCACGTGAACCGGTTGTTTTTTGGCACTTGTGTTGCTATTTTCTTTTGCATCACCGGTAGTTGGTTGAACTGCTTCGCCGGTTGGCACTTGCTCCCGTTGAACATTTTGACGAATCTCAGCTTTCATAAAGAGACGAGTCACTTCATATTCGATCGCTCCAACCATCTCTTCAAACATCTTGTATCCTTCTGTTTGATACTCAACCAATGGATTGTTTTGTCCATATGCTCTAAGACCGATTGATTGGCGTAATTGATCCATAGCATCGATATGATCGGTCCATTTCGAATCCACTACTCGTAGAATGACTACTTTTTCAAATTCTAGTAATTGTTCAGGTCCGTTGAGCTGGTTAGCTTTCGTATTAAATACTTCTTGTGCTAACTCATTTAAATATTCTTTGATCTGTTGCGGTTCTTTCCCTTTAAGGTCATCGATCGAGATACTGTCTTCATGGACTAATGTACTACCTGCAAAATCAACGATTCCTTCAAGGTTCCAGTTGTCTTTTTCTAGTTGTGTGTGTGCATCTACTACCCGACTGATCGTACGTTTGATCATATTCATCATTGGTTTAGACAAACTTGTTTCTTCCATGATGACTTCTTGACGTTGTTTGTAGATAACTTCGCGTTGTTCTCGCATTACATCATCGTATTGTAAGACATTTTTACGAGTATCGTAGTTATTTCCTTCGACACGTTTTTGTGCTGATTCCACTTGTTTTGTCAGCATCTTACTTTGGATCACTGCATCCTCTTCACCGATTTTCATGCGATCTAAGAATGCTTTGATCCGTTCAGAACCAAATCGTTTCATCAGATCATCTTCCAATGAAAGATAGAATTGAGACATCCCTGGGTCTCCTTGACGTCCAGCCCTACCACGTAATTGGTTATCGATACGACGTGATTCATGACGTTCTGTCCCGATAACAGCTAGTCCGCCTAGTTCTCTGACACCAAGTCCCAACTTGATATCTGTACCACGTCCAGCCATATTCGTTGCAATCGTCACCGCACCTTTTTGACCAGCATTCATGATGATCTCCGCTTCTTTGAAGTGGTTTTTCGCATTCAATACTTCATGTGGGATACGTTCACGATTCAACATATCAGACAATAATTCTGAAGTTTCCACTGCTACCGTTCCGACAAGAACAGGTTGTCCTTTGCGGTAACGTTCTTTGATGTCTTGCACCACCGCTTGGAACTTGCTAGTCAATGTTGGATATAACAAATCAGGTCGGTCGTCACGAATGACTGGACGATTTGTTGGGATTTGACAAACTTGAATATTATAGATTTCCCGAAACTCTTCTTCTTCTGTTTTTGCTGTACCAGTCATACCTGACAGTTTCTTATACATTCGGAAATAGTTCTGGAACGTGATTGTCGCCATCGTTTTCGTTTCGTCTTCGATCTCTACGCCTTCTTTTGCTTCAATCGCCTGATGTAATCCATCAGAGTAGCGGCGTCCATCCATGATACGACCAGTAAATTGGTCAACGATCAAGACTTTTCCATCTTGGACCACATAATCAATATCCAAGATCATGATATAGTTGGCACGCAATGCTTGATCCAGATGGTGGGTTAAGGCAGTATTTTCAATATCATATAGATTTTCTAAGCCAAATGTTTCTTCGGCTTTCTCGATCCCCGCTTCAGTCAAGCTGATCGTTTTCGATTGCACATCGATTTTATAATCTTCTTCTTCTTTCAAACGTTTCACAAAATTATCTGTTCTTGTATATAAAGCTGTTGATTTTTCAGCTTGACCTGAAATAATCAACGGTGTTCTTGCTTCATCGATCAAGATCGAATCGACTTCATCGACAATCGCATAATTCAATGGTCTTTGAACCATTTGATGACGATAAACGACCATGTTGTCTCTTAGATAGTCGAAACCTAATTCATTATTGGTGCTATAGGTAATATCACAATTGTAAGCATCTCGTTTTTCGTCCGCTGATTTTGAATTGATATTCAAGCCAACTGTTAAACCTAAAAAGTTATATAATTCGCCCATTTCAGAGGAGTCACGAGTAGCCAAGTATTCATTGACAGTAACGACGTGAACGCCTTCTCCCGTCAATGCATTCAAATAAACCGGCATTGTCGCTGTTAGAGTTTTCCCTTCACCAGTACGCATCTCTGGGATATTTCCATCGTGAAGAACGATCCCCCCCATCAATTGTACATGGTAAGGATAAAGTCCCAACACTCGTTTGGCAGCTTCACGAACTACCGCAAAGGCTTCCGGTAATAATTGATCTAAAGTTTCCCCATTTTGATAGCGAGCTTTAAACTCAGCTGTTTTTGCTTGTAATTGTTCATCTGTTAATGCTGCCATTTCGTCAGCATGATCTTCTACTTTTTTAGCAATACGATCTAAACGTTTTAGTTCTTTTTTATCATTTTCGATAATCGAACGAATAAAATTGGCCATGCGTTGTATAATCTCCTTTTTACATATATTATCCAGATTATGTAGATTCTAGTTTCTATTTTATCATTAGTTCTAGATAATTGAAATATCTTAACACAATTAATGTAATATATTCACAATTAATTCACAATTTCTGACGTAGACAAAAAAGAAGCTGTGGCAAACCGTGAAGGGTTTGCCACAAGCTTTTTACTGCTTTTTCTAATTGTTATTTATCAGTCGGTTTCAATCAAACCGTATTTGCCATCTTTACGACGGTAAACGATACTTGTACCATTGGTTTCTGCATCTTCAAAAATAAAGAAATTATGACCAAGCATGTTCATTTGTAGAACAGCCTCTTCACTGTCCATTGGTTTCAGTGATAAACGTTTCGTACGGACAATGTCTAATTCAGAATCATTTTCATGATCGGCATCGTCAGCTTCGTTATTGAATAATACCGCTGCATCGGCTGTGTTCATACCGGTTTCGCGAGATTTACGGTTAATTTTTGTTTTGAATTTGCGGATTTGTCGTTCCAATTTGTCAACTACCAAATCAATACTTGCATAAAGATCAGGTGATGTTTCTTCGGCACGCAATACAAGATAAGGTAATGGAATAGTTACTTCCACTTTCGCTGTTTTTTCAGTATAAACTTTTAAATTTACATGTGCTGTAGCATCGGGTGCATCACTGAAATAGCGTTCAAGTTTTCCTACTTTTTTCTCAACGTAGTCACGAATCGCTTCAGTTACTTCGATATTTTCACCGCGTACATTGTATCTAAACATAAAAATTACCCCTTTCGTCTACCACAATCAAGAAGGAGAAGGACCACTCTTTCCCTCTTCTTACTACCATTATATCGAACTCTAATCCATTTGCAAACTAAATCGCTATCAAGGACATTCGTTTTTCATTTATTTATCGAGCTAGCGAAAAGGTGCGGATTTTTTCAGGAGCATGTGGCAATAAACAAGAAGCCGCATGGAAAAGGGTTTGCCCCGTCGTATAGACATCGTCTACCAACAATACTTTTTTCCCTTTGATGATCGTTGGAACAACAGCTAATTTGAAAGGTTGGGTAGTTTTTAAACGTTCCTGACGTGTTTTTTGGGATTGTGGAAGTGAATGATCAGAGCGAGTCAGCAGTTGACTATAAGGTATTTTAGCTACTCTCAACATTTCAATGACCTGATTAAACCCACGTTCTTTTAAACGTGCAGTGGCTAGTGGGATTGGACAGATTTGATAATCGCTAAATTCTTGTTGTATTATTTGCAACTGTTTAGCAAATGTACCTGCCAGTCGGACATCTCCCATAAATTTATAGCGCTTTAACCATTCTTTGAAGGCTGAATCATAGTAAAAACAAGCATGATGACTGAAATCATAATTGGGATAGTCGTTTTTCCAGGCAATACAATCTTCACAATACGTAATATCACCAGGCAGTTCTTTCTGGCAAGTTCGACAGCTTTGCTGTTTATTTATCGGACGAAACAAATTTGAACAGTCCTCACAAATTTGAGGCAGAATCTTTCCCAACCCAAGAATCTCGCTGATCTTCAAATTTCGGATGACTTGTTTTTGACAATAACTACAACGATTCATGTGTTTTTTCTCCTCTAGGCTCACTATTTTTCATAGCAAGCTGCTTTTTTCCCTGACGATTCATTTCTTTGATCTCACGACAGGCTAATTTGATAGCTTTTGTCAGTTCTTCATAGAAAAAATAGACTTGGCTATTGGTAAAATCTCCCTTTCGATCGGCTCGACCAGCGATTTGTACAAGGGAAGATTTAGTAAAAACACGGTGATCAGCGCCTAACACGATCACTGACACATTTGCAAATGTTACCCCACGTTCCAAAATCATTGTAGTAAGTAACACATCATATTGTTGCTTTCTCATTTGCTGAACTTTTTCTGAACGGTTTGGATCTTTTGCGGATGCATCAGTAATACGGTACATGGGTAAACAACGCTTTAACAGTGAGGCTAATCGATTCATCAAGGGAATCGACGGACAAAATAATAAGACATGATTTTGTTGGAGCAGCATGTTTAGACACTTCAAAAGTGGTCGAAGTTTTTTTTCTTTCAAACAGTTATTCGGCCAGTCATTCCAAAAAAACAAATGTGGTTCAGGCAATAACCGTTGATGGAAGCGAAGTGGCAATTGATGGATCAAAAAGGTTGAACGGATTTTTTTCAGTAGCTGCTCATTAGGTGTCGCACTTAAATAGATAAATGTTCCTTTTGGTTTAATTGCAGTTTCAACAGCATAAGCTAACCCAGGATCTCCTGCAAAAGGGAACGCATCCACCTCATCGACGACTAACAGATCAAACGCCTGATAAAAACGATACAGCTGATGCGTAGTCGCAATCACGAATGGACTAAAGCGATAGGCTTCTTTCTTTTTTCCATGAAGCAGGACAATGTCTTCTTCTGGAAAAACGCCACAAAAACGCAGGTAAAGTTCGTTACACACATCAACCCTAGGTGAAACTAATGCGACTCGTCCACCTTTTTCTAACGTTTTTATGACCTTTTCATAAAGCATCTCAGTCTTTCCCGCTCCTGTCACAGCCCAAATCATGTGCTGTTTTCCCGAGACATCAGTGACCAAGTTCGTAGAAATCGCTTGTTGAGGTGGCGTTAACTTTCCTGTCCAAGTAAAACAGACATTTCTTTTCGGCAACTCAGGTTGTTCAAATAAAAATAATTCTTGTGTGTTGTCACAACGACCTAAAAAAAGACAAGCAGGACAAAAGAAGATCGGTTGATTTTTCTCTATTTTACCTATTTTTGTTTGCTTGTTGCACCGATTACATTTTAGCCAATTCCCTTGTAAATGAATGGCGGCTAGTTTCTGATAGCGAATCTGTTCAAAACGATCATCGAACCATTCTAACAAGTCTCTCGTAAGTAATCGTCTACCATATAAACTGCATAAACTACTTTTTTTCATCTAATCCCCTAAAAGAAGATACGCTACATCAGTCCATTCTTCAAAAAATTTGAGAAGAAATGGTTATTTGAAACGGTTGGTATAAAAAATAAGCCGAAAAATCCTTGAATAGGCGCCCTATTCGCTGGATTTTTCGGCTTATTTCCGATATGAACATCGTAGTATGCTCTGTCCTTTATTTGTTTTCAATTAAATGGATGGCTTGTTGTAATACTTTTTCGCCATTCATCAACCCATAATCTGCCATATTGATAATATCTAATGGGATTCCTTTTGGCTCTAGACGTTTTTCAAAATCAGCTTTCATGAAGCGGACTTGTGGTCCCAACAGCAAAACATCAACTTCTTTAGAAGCTAGCTGATTATCGGCATCAGAAGCTGATACGGCAAAAATATCCGTATCAATTCCTTGTTCTTCAGCAGCTTTTTGCATTTTTGTTACAAGTAAACTGGTACTCATCCCAGCAGAACATACGAGCATGATTGTTTTTTTAGTCATTTTACTCTCTCCATTCTTTTAACTTTTGCAAACGATTTCTTTTTTGCTTGTGTGATTATTATACAAAAAAGCAAGATAATGTCAACGTTTTCTTATCAGTCGAATAGCCAACTCGATTTAACTAATTGATTGAACACAACATATTCTTTTTTTAAATTGATCACCACAACCTCGTAGCCAGCATTGATCCAGCCATATGCTCCTTTTTCTGGGTGCTTATAATCATTTGCCCACCAATCAGTGCTTTGTCTAGCTGATTTAGGGAGCCCATAACTTGGAAAAAGAAGTTCGTCGATCTGTGTAAATGTTAAAGTAACCTGTGATCCCCCGTTATTTTTTAAATATTGGGTGATGGCGTCATATTTTTTTATGCGTTCTTTCATCCCCATCTCACCTTTCTTTCTTCTATTATCCCATAGACTCTCTTCATTACTCAAGTATTATAAGTGTTGAAACTAAAGGAATAATTCATTATACTTTGACTATTATCAACTACTTGTAAGGAGGAAGCATCACGCTGAATAGTTATAGAACCATCCAAGCAGACGGTCAAGCAGAAATCGAAGTCAAAAAATCTCGTTTTATTTGCTCTATGAAACGAATTGAAACGGAAGCAGAAGCTAAAGCGTTTATTCAGGCAATGAAAAAAGAACATTGGAAAGCAAACCATAACTGTAGTGCTTTCGTTCTCGGTGAAAAAAATGAAATTCAACGCAGTAGTGATGACGGTGAGCCTAGTGGTACGGCAGGTGTCCCAATGCTGGAAGTACTAAAAAAAAATGAATTAATCAATGTGGTCGCTGTCGTCACACGCTATTTTGGTGGGACAAAATTGGGTACCGGTGGTTTGATTCGTGCCTATACACAGGCTGTTTCTCACGCACTAATTGAAATCGGGATCGTTGAAGGAACACAACAGCAAGAAATAGCTGTCCATATCACCTATCCGCAATTAGGTAAATTAGAAAATATGCTTGAGTTGAAACATATTCCTATAAAAGAAACGATCTACACAGACAAAGTCACGGTTCACTGTTTGATTGTAGAAACAGAAGTTACTGCATTTAAAACAGCAGTCGTTGAATTATTGAATGGACAGGTGGAATTTACAGATGGTCCAATTTCCTATCATGAACAACTGGTAGAAGCTGACCAGTAATCACTCTATCCGCTGATCTCGAAATCAAAAAAGAAGAGCCTAGGACAAAACTTGTCTCAGGCTCTTCTTTATTTGGACTGTTTCGTGTCCCTCTTTTATTTCTCTAAATAAAATTCAAAACGATTCCCTACATATTGCGTACGAACATATTCAAATGGGGTACCGTCATCAAAATAAGAAGTTTGGCGTAAACGTAACACAGCATCTCCTTTTTTTACTTCTAAATATTCTGCAATTTTTTCTGAAGCAAGAATGGCTGTGATTGTTTGATTAGCTGCCCCGATCTTATGCCCACTTTTCTCTTCGAGTACCCGATAAAGAGAATTGGTAATTTCAGATTTACTATAGTCTGCAATAATCTTTTGCGGGATACTGGCTACTTCAAAACAGATTGGTATATCATCAGCATAACGAATTCGTTCCATACGAAGAATCGTTTCGTCTTTTTCCAGTTGCAGCTTCTCCATTTCACTAGAACTTGGGGAAGTTAAAAAATAAGAGATTGTCCGACTAGAGGGTACTCGATTCTGTGATTCCATAATTTCAGTAAAACTGGTCGCACCCGACATCTTTTCTTGGACTTTTTCTCTTGCTACATATGTACCTGAGCCAATTTTTCTTTCCAAAATCCCTTCATCAGCCAGGTTTTGAATGGCTTGACGTAAAGTCATTCGACTAACATTGAATTTCACTGCCAATTCTCTTTCAGAAGGAAGGCGATCACCGATTTTCCAAATACCTTGTTCGATTTCACTTTTGATCTGATCATGGATTTGTATATAGACTGGTAGTTGATTCGACATAACGTATATCCGCCCTTTCATTTCCTTTATTATAACTGGTATATACCTGGTTCACAACTGAAAAGGAAAAAGTTTCTTTTGCTCGACTAATTGTCGATCAATCATTTGCCAACCCGATTATTTTATCCAAAAGTTTATGTAAGTAAATGTGTGTCCTTCCTCTTTAATCCAAGTGGAAGGATTGAAAATCATTTTGTAAAATAACAAAATCTCCAAAAGACAGCAAAATCACTGTTTTTTAGAGATTGTGTTATTCTTAACGGTTTTTTGAAAGCCATTTTTTTGTGTGATTGGTTGGACGCTTTGATTTCACTTGTATCGCTTTTTCTGATTTTTTCGGTAACCGGACTTCTACCTGATACTTTTCCGACTTAATCAAATCATAGATTTTCTCTGCAGTCTCATCTACTTTTTCTTTCCACTTCATTTTACTGCCCCCTTTTTTTGATCTATCTACTATTCACTCTAGCCTATTTCTTGATAATCTTCAAGAAACAAGCTGTTTTCACACAAAAAAAGAGTGATCTTAATAGATCACTCCGTACTACTGGGGTAGCTGGATTCGAACCAACGCATGAGGGAGTCAAAGTCCCTTGCCTTACCGCTTGGCTATACCCCAATGAAATGGAGGAGAGTGGATTCGAACCACTGAACCCTAAGGAACGGATTTACAGTCCGTCGCGTTTAGCCACTTCGCTACTCCTCCGAAAGGTTTGTATCAACCTGACTTAGTTATAATACCTAATTTTCCAGATTTTTGCAACCCCTTATTGAAAATTTTTTTGATATTTTTTTATTCGTGTAGATTCCAGTGACGAATAACTGTTTCTATCGCGTTTTCAAGACTCTTTTCTTTCCCAAAATCTTCTTCACCAAAAAAAATTTCAAATTCTTTTGGTCCATAAGCCAAAATTTCCCCAATCATTTTTTTACCAATAAATAACTGAGTCACATCATAAGTTGTTCCTTTGATTTGTTTTTTGACTTCTTCGATACGTACTTCAATATCTTTATTTTTTTTTGACATCTTTTTCCACCTCCATGATAGTTTATCATATTCAATCATGGAATGCCTACCATATGTCTAAAAGTTTTGTTCAACGCTATGCATCATTGAACTAAACCTTCACGTTGAGCGGTGAAATTGGCAGCTGCTCCAATCAAGTTTGCATCATTTCGATAATCACATAATAAAATTTTAGGATCAAAGTCATTTAGTTCTAAATCAGTAGTTAATTGTTTCATTCGTTGATTGATTTCTGTTAATAACCCTGCTTTTGCAGAGATCCCCCCACCAATCACGATGACTTCAGGATCAATCGAAAATTGGATACTAAACAAACCTTTTGTTAAATAATTATAAAAATTATCTACCTCTTCTTTTGCTAGTTCATCCCCTTGTTCTGCTCGTTCAAAGACTTCTTTTCCGCTATAAGTCGTACGTGAAACTCCCAAACGGTCACAGTAACGCCAAGCCATTTGAACTGCTGTACCAAGCTTACTAAATGTTTGATTGCCTTCTAAGAACATCAAGCCAAATTCTCCCCCGTACAAATGAGCGCCTTTATTTAGTTGTCCTTGGGTAAAGATTGCCCCACCTACTCCAGTCCCAAGTACAACAAATGCTACATGTTGATATTCTTTCGCTGCGCCTTCATAATACTCAGCCATTCCAGCACAATTAGCATCATTTTCGATCGTCACTGGTAAATGGAAGAGTTCTTCCAGTTCATGAAAAATATTGAATCCGTGGATATAAGGAATGGCACTAATCCCTTCAATCAGCTGTTTCTCCTGATTCACTACTCCAGGTGCGCTGATTGCTACGCCTTCAATCGCCTTCTGTTTTACAAACGTTTGGAATACCTGTTTTAAATGCGCTTTCATTTCTTCCCATGTCTTAGGAGTCGGAAATTGGCTGGTGTCTTCAAGCGCTTGTCCATTCCAATAGCCATATTTTACTGCGGAACCACCAAAATCAAAAACTAAAATACCCATCATTTATTTGTCTCCTTTTCTCATACTGTTTTTATTTTAAGTCAAGCCACAGTATTTTGAAAGCCTTTTTATGGATGAGTTCAAATTTTCTTTGCTAGAGTTACTTGATCTCGTAAACGTTGGCCATTTTCATAGATTGGCTGTTTATAATTTTTGACAAAATAATCTTTTTCTCTAGAAATTTCCAGGAAGCCAGTTTTTTTATACAGTTGTAAAGCTGCTGATGACGTACTCCCCGTCCGAATAATGACTTGTTGTTGGGTGGTTTTTAACTTTTTCATTTCTTTTAGTGTATGGGTAAGCAACGCGTAGCCGATTCCTTGACCTTGAACTTTTGGAGCTACAGCTAAATTCATTATTTCAAACACTAATTTATTTGTGAGAAAAACGATCACTCCCTGAATGTCGTTTTCTGCTTTCCATATAAAACCAGCCCCTTGATCAATGTATCGTTGGACGTTTTCCTCTTCAGGATCTGCATCCAACAATAATGACCAAGGTAAAGTTGATTGCTCTAGTTTGACAATTCTTTTTTCTTCAGAATGCTCGGTCTTACCTGACTGTTTATTTTTCATCATAATTAGGCATCTCTTTATCTTTCTTATTACGTGTCAATTGGCAATTTAAAGGCACGTAATCGATTCCGCCCCTTACGAATGGATGGCAACGCAAAATGCGTGCTGTCCCCATCAGCGTTCCTTTAAATGCACCGTGTACTTGAATCGCACGTATCATATAGTTTGAACAAGTAGGATAGTACCGACAGCTAGGTGGGAAAGCAGGAGAAATAAACCGTTGATAAAAACGGACAATAGCCACTAAGATTTTTTTCATCTCATCACCTCATTATTAAAGCTTTGATCCTCATTCTCCTATTCATGACAAACGACTGTTCAAAGGAGCAATAATCTGCCAAACAGTGGAATGACTCACAATAAAAAAGGACTTCTCAAAAGCGAAAATTCGTTTTAAGAAATCCTTTGTTTGCTTACACTATCATTTTCACAAAACTCTTTATCTGAAAAAATCTTGGATGTGCAGCCACAAACTTGGTTGAAAAACCTTAAACGGATTTCCACCACCGATAACCCCGTATCCAATCATTGTTCCAGCTATAAATAAAAGAATCAGTAATAGTATGACAACTAAAATCTTCACCAATGTGATTAAAATATACCGTTGGCTACTCATTTTATCACGTCCTTAAACAGTGACTTGAGCTGTTTTATCAGCGGGCGTTTGATCGATTGCCACACGTTCCACATCTGCACCTAAGTTTTGCAATTTAATATGGAATTGATAATAACCACGATCTAAGTATTTAAGATTGCGAACGCGTGTTATGCCATTTGCTTTTAAACCAGCAAGTACTAATGCTGCAGCAGCTCGTAAATCTGTTGCATAAACTTCAGCACCTTGTAATTCATGATTCCCGTCCATAATCGCTACGTTTCCATCAATCTTCACATGGGCGTTCATACGGCGCATTTCTTCTAAATGTTGGAAGCGATTCTCAAAAACTGTTTCAGTCACCATGCTCGTTCCCTCAGCGACTAACTGAATAGCAGTCATTTGGGCTTGCATGTCTGTCGGAAAACCAGGATGAGGCATTGTTTTGACGTCAGTTGGTAAAATATGTTTTGGACCAACAACTCGAATGCCGCCTTCTTCTTCAGTGATCGTTGCACCCATTTCAATTAATTTAGAAATCAACGGACGATTATGTTCTGAGATTGCATCTGCGATCAAGACATTTCCTTCAGTCATCGCTGCTGCTACCATAAAGGTACCTGCTTCGATCCGGTCTTGAACAATTGCGTGTTTCACTGCATGCAGATGATCGACTCCTTCGATACGCATCGTTTCCGTACCAGCACCATAGATATTTGCGCCCATTTTATTTAAAATATTTGCAAGATCTACAATTTCAGGTTCTCGAGCGACGTTTTCGATGATCGTTGTTCCTTTAGCTTTTACTGCTGCCATCATGATATTTTGAGTGGCTCCAACACTTGGAAAATCTAAATAGATCGTGTTACCGATCAATTCATCCGCAATAGCTTCGATGTAGCCATTTTTTTGAATGATTTTCGCACCCAATGCTTGGAATCCTTTAAGATGTAAATCAATTGGACGTTTCCCAATCGCACATCCCCCTGGCATGGCAACTTTTGCATGACCATTTCTAGCAAGTAATGGTCCCATTACAACGATAGAAGCACGCATTTGACTCACATATTCATATGGCGCTTCGATTTCTAATTGTCTTGACGCATCAAGCGTTACTTGATTATTGTCTTCATCAAACACTACATCTACGTTTAAATGACGAATCACTTGATTCATAGTGAAGACGTCAGAAAGAATTGGAACGTTGTCTAAAACGGTTGTTCCTTCTTCAGCCAACAAACTAGCAGCTAAAATAGGTAGAACAGCATTTTTAGCTCCTTCGATTTTTACTGTTCCATTCAATTGTTTGCCACCTTTGACGATGATCTCTTCCATGTTGTTCCCCCCAAAAAATTCCAATGAGCTATAAAGGCTCAAAATCTTTTCTATTATATCATTTCTTTTATTAAAATAGTACCTTTTTTTATAGTACCTTTTTTTTACTGCAGGCTAACGAAAAGATTTCGACACAATGCAATAATTTCTAAGAAGAAATTACTGGCAGTATATCCTAAAAAAATAGAGAAGAATACAATCGCCATTCGAATTTGCGTATCATGCATTTTTTTAAAAAACATCTCAATTCGCAGTGACCGCAACGACCAGAAAGCCAGATAAATAAAAGCTAAATGACTCACGATTCGAATAATTGCATCAATTCCGTATACTTGCATAGTGACGTCCCTTCAAAATTATACTTTTTTTAATAACTAACAAAATGATGATACCATAAATTGGAAAAATAGAGAAATTATTGGTTGTAAAAAGATGGAATTTGTTGGCTAAACGAGACGAGAATTTTCAAGAACTTTACATTCAAATGATGACTCTGTTTCAATACCTTATTTTTATAAACTATTTTAACTACTATTTCACATGCTTTTTTGATGAAAGTTGTTCCTTATTTGCTTATGTACTCATATCATTATAATAGAATTTACCATTGATAATTAAACGATTATTTAATATAAATATATGCCCTCTCTTATAGTGTAGGAACAAAAAATCCTTTGTTTAATTTCTTGATGATCGTACAATCAAGTCTATTTCTTTTTTTTGCCATCTTCTTTGCTTGTACTTTAAGGTCAGCTAAGTTATTTGTTATTGTTTCATTTAAATTCTTTTATCTACAT
The DNA here is from genome assembly GCF_040887165.1 of Enterococcus sp. C65. Classification (NCBI taxonomy): domain Bacteria; kingdom Bacillati; phylum Bacillota; class Bacilli; order Lactobacillales; family Enterococcaceae; genus Enterococcus; species Enterococcus sp. C65. The sequence goes on from NZ_JBFOFG010000006.1 coordinate 177,414, forward strand.
ATTCGTTGGTTGATTGTTTCTGGTTTCACTTGATTTTCTTGAAAGGGTGGTTGTTCTGCTACTTTTAGCTCAAATAAATTATTTTTTATTTCATTTAGATACTTTTGTTTACATGTTCGTTGGTTGATTGTTTCTGGTTTCACTTGATTCTCTTGAAAGGGTGGTTGTTCATTCAACGCTTGCCAACTTTTTGGTTTATAACTTTCCCATTCATTTGAAGATGTTTTCCAAGGTGCAGGCACTTCATATCCATCTTCAAAAAAATGTACCTTTCCTTCAAAATCTTTCCAATTGCGAAAGAGATAGCGAATTTCTTTAGGAGTGAAAGCCTTTTTATCTTTTTTTTCTATAATACGTTTCATATCTAAACCATCAATACAATAATAAATGGTTACATTTTCATTATCTCTTGCACTGTCTAATCCAATTTTACAACCTCTAACAATCAGCTGTCCTGTATATTTGCAATTTTTCTTACATAGATGTTCTATATTTTTTTCCGTAGCTTCATGTAGCCCAGGATTAAAATTGATTACTTTATTTTTTTCAGTATCTTGTGTGCGTTGAAAATAGTAAGACCATAAAGGCCACCATTTTTTAAATGGTGAAATATATTTTTTCCAATTTATTGAAAAATCTTTTAAGTATTCAAGATTCATCGGATTTTTTGGGTGATCATATGTAATCGATGAAAAATGATTATTGTACTCTCTGATATCACAGGGACCTTGTCCTTCAGTATCACTTGAATAGAATCCTTTGTTTCTAATTTTTTCAATCTGTTTCTGTAAGTTCTCCGCTTTTAGTGATAAGCCATAAAATAGAATTATTTCCTGTTTCATCGTTCATTTTCCTTCCCATAAGTTTATTTATTTTTAGTTTTCAAGGTAAATAATAGCAGCAATAATCGTCCTCCTTTGAACTTTTTTCTTTTGTCCTAGTCCGATTTAACAAAAAAAATAGTCATACTACGAAAATTAAAACACTCAACGTTCTTCCATAGCGAGAGATTGATTTTTTCTAATCGGTTGTTTTTTTAACTGAGTTCTCTGATCCATAATTGTCTTGTTTTTTTGTTCTGCTGTTTCAAACTCAGCTTTTCTAGCGAGATTTAATTTTATTCGTTCCTTCAAATAAGCAATGTTTTGATCAGTACTAGTATTAAAAAATTGATTTGTTTGATCAGTAGGAATCGATTTATCTTGTATTATTGCATCATAAAATGGCTTTTGGATTTTCTCATTTGGCTGCGGGTGAAACTTATAAATTGGTGGGAGATATTGCTGATAATTTAACTGCCATGTTCGCTTGATGACATCAATTTGGCTACATGGTATTTTCTTTGATATTTCATTTATGTTTATTACGCCGTATTTATCTATCTGTTCTTTTAATTCAGCATCCAGCCTTGACAATTTATATTGCATTGGCATAGTCCATTCAGAATATGTCAAAAGAATCCTATCTATTGAAGTTTCCTTCTGAGAACCATTCAGATGAGATGCGTGTGCTTGTTCTAGGAGAACTTTTAAGTGATTCTTAGCTAAAATTGTAATATCATTGTTGTTCAATCGTACCATTTGTCTAATATTCTCAAATGATAAATTTTTCCTTCCGTGAAATACTTCCGTTAATAATTGCCGTGCTTTTTCTTCAGACTCTACTTTTATTTTATTATTCTCAGCAGTTACATCTATATTATTCTCAATTAAAATGTTTTTTACAGTTTGACAACTCATCTCATGTTTTTTAGCTAATTGCAAAAAAAATAGTTTATGTCTTTGCTCCAACAAACACTTCACTGATTCAACAAGCGCTTGTTCCTTCTTACTTTGAGTGCTTGTCTGCCCATTCTCCAATGGTTGTTGTGTTGAACAGCTGAACTCGCTATTACTTTCTATTGGCACGTTTGTATCTTGTACAAATTCCTTAGTTTCATATAAAGACTCTTGGGCTTTGGTAGACAGCGTTGTTGATTGGGAAGTGTTTCTGATCCCCAACATTTCTTCTATTTCTAGTAACCGTTCGACATCTAATGAGTACTCCAAATGATTTTCCAGTTCGTTCTCTGGAGCAACTTTTTGTTTCTTATACGAAGGAACTTGTACTTTGTTATTCTGTTCTAACACTGCATGACTATCTTGGTTTTGAATCATTTTCAGTTCATTTTCGTTAATAATGTTTTGCAACGTTCTCTTTCTTTGAATTATTTCCGATCGCGAGTGTTGTTGCTCAGCAAGATTACCTGTATTATTTTCCGATAGAGGTGGACCAAAATGATGTCTGTTAGATGGAAACTCCTCTTTTTCTTGTTTTTCTGATTCAAGGCTCTTATTTAAAAGATAGTCCCTAAATTCTTGTAATTGTTTATGTAACGAAACTGTTTGATCATCCGTAAGATTGCCTACTATTTCTGAGTAAGATAGCGTTTTTTGTTGCATATGTGTTTCTTCTTTTGTGTCTTCTGTGGAAAACCGTTGAATTTTTTTGGGCATTATGATACCTCCTTTTTTACTGCAATTAGTTTACCATAGTATCATAATGATGAAAGTTCCATATTTTTATGTAACAAAGAAGTAATTGTTCTTTACTTTTTATGTTTAGAATATAACTACCAATAAAAAAATCCAAAATTCTAAGGAATCTCCTTAAGAATCTTGGATTTTTTAAGGCCTACTTGTTAGGTCCTCATTCGTTGCTTTTAAGAATGTTTTGAAACCTTGATTCGGTTGATCGCACGATGCAAAGCAACTGTCGCACGTTTCAATTCATTCGTATCTTCTTTTTCTTTTGCTTCTGCGATTTGTCGCTCAGCACGTTGTTTGGCTCTTTCTGCCCGAGAAACGTCAATATCTCTTTCACGTTCTGCACTATCGGCAACGATTGAAACAACATTGTCACGAACCTCCATGATTCCGCCATTGACAGCAATCCAATCGACGTGGGTATCAGAGTCTGTTCTCTTCACACGGACTTCATCAATTGTTAATGGAACAATGATCGGCGCATGTTTAGGTAAAATACCAAGTTCCCCCGCTGTAGTACGTGCTACTACGATCGCTGCATGGTGATCATAGACCAAACCGTCAGGAGTCACCACATTCACAGTTAAATATTGATCCATGGGGCACCCCTTTCTAGTAGCCTAGTTTTTTCGCTTTTTCTACGACGTCTTCTATTCTACCAACACTTCGGAATGCTTCTTCAGGAAGATCATCGTATTTACCTTCTAAGATTTCACGGAAACCTTTGACTGTTTCTTCAACTGGTACATAAGAACCAGGAAGACCTGTAAATTGTTCCGCTACGTTAAAGTTTTGTGACAAGAAGAATTGAACTCTACGTGCACGTGAAACTAAAACTTTTTCTTGATCAGATAATTCATCCATCCCTAAGATCGCAATGATATCTTGTAATTCACGGTAACGTTGTAAGACATGTTGGACTTCAGTCGCTACTTTATAATGTTCTTCACCAACGATTTCAGGTGCCAAAGCACTTGAAGATGAAGCCAATGGGTCCACGGCTGGATAGATCCCTTGTTCTGTCAATTTACGCTCTAAGTTTGTTGTAGCATCTAAGTGGGCAAATGCTGTTGCTGGCGCTGGGTCAGTATAGTCATCGGCTGGTACATAGATTGCTTGGATCGAAGTGATCGAACCTTTTTTCGTTGATGTGATACGTTCTTGTAATTGACCCATTTCAGTTGCTAACGTTGGTTGGTAACCAACGGCAGAAGGCATACGACCTAAAAGGGCAGATACTTCTGAACCAGCTTGGGTGAAACGGAAAATATTATCAATAAACAATAGCACGTCTTGACCTTCTACATCACGGAAGTATTCAGCGATCGTCAAACCAGTCAAAGCTACCCGCATCCGAGCACCTGGTGGTTCGTTCATTTGTCCGAACACCATCGCTGTTTTTTCGATAACGCCTGAATCTTTCATTTCATAGTAAAGGTCATTTCCTTCACGAGTACGTTCCCCAACACCGGTAAATACAGAAATACCACCATGTTCTTGGGCAATATTATGGATCAATTCTTGGATCAATACCGTTTTACCTACACCGGCACCACCGAATAATCCAACTTTCCCACCTTTTAAGTAAGGTGCTAACAAATCGATAACTTTAATCCCAGTTTCAAGGATCTCCGTACTAGTACTTAATTCATCAAAGCTTGGTGCTTTTTTATGAATCTCACTACGTTCTGCATCTTCTGGGAAAGATGATCCTAAATCGATCGTATCTCCTAAAACGTTGAATACACGTCCTAGTGTATCTTTCCCTACTGGAACAGAAATGGCTTTACCAGTATCGATAACTTCCATACCACGTTGTAAACCATCTGTTGATTCCATGGCAATGGTACGGATCACTCCGTCCCCTAATTCTAATGCTGTTTCAAGAACAACTTTTGATTTTTTCTCATCATTTTTATAAACAACTAATGCGTTGTTGATATCTGGTAAGGATTGGTCTAAAGAAAATTCCACGTCGACAACGGGACCGATTACTTGAACAATCTTGCCTGAACTCATCTTTTTTCCTCCAATCTCAATACTATTCTAGCGCCGAAGCTCCGGCAACAATTTCGGTAATTTCTTGGGTAATAGCCCCTTGTCTTGCACGGTTATAAGATACCGTCAAATCATCAATGATCGTTGCAGCATTATCCGTTGCTGTCTTCATGGCAGTCATGCCGGCAGCGTGTTCTGCTGTCTTCGCATCAACGATTGCACCATAGATTAAGCTTTCCGCATATTGAGGCAATAACTGCGCCAAGATTTCTTCTTTTGAAGGTTCAAAAATGTATTCTTGGTCAAAAGTAGTTGCTTCTTCTGGATCTAAATCTGAAATTGGCAGCATTTTTTCTACACGAAATTGGCTAGTTAGTGAATTGATATGATGATTGTAGCATACGTACAATTCATCAAATACTTCATTTTGATACATCGTTGTTGCCATACCTACGATTTTACGCACTTCATCAAAACTTGGTTGGTCCGATAAATTACGTAATTCGTAAGCCAAATTAATTCCTCTAGCTTTGAAGAAATCTGCACCTGTACCTCCGATTGCGATCATCACATAATCGTCAGGAGATTTATGGTCTTCTTCTAAAATAGACATTGTTTGCTTTAAAATCGAACTGTTATAGCCACCAACTAAACCACCATCAGCGGTAATCACGATATACCCCGTTTTCTTTACCGGACGGCTGATTAACATACTATTGTAATTGATATCTCCACGAGGATTATCAGAAGCAATATCATTTAGTTGAGTAGCTGTCAAATGAGTGACGATTTCTCTGACTTTATTTGCATAAATCTGAAACTTCTGAGAAGAAGCTTCAGATTTTGTCAGTTTAGAAGCGGACACCATTTGCATTGCTCGAGTGATTTGACTCGTTTTCTTCGTTGAAGCAATCCGAGTCTTGATTTCATTTAATGAAGCGCCCATTCATCTCACCTCACTATGCATTTTGAATGGATTTCAATTTGTCTTCTGTTGAAGAAGTGTTTCCTTTTGTCGCTAAGAAAATATCTTTGTATTCTTGGATCGCTTGATTCAATCGTTCTTCTTCTGGAAGATCTTTCGTTGTACGGATTGTTTCAAAGATATCTGCATGATTCGTATCTAGATATTCAAATAATTCATGTTCAAAATCTAAGATGCTGTCAACTGGAATACTATCTAAGAATCCATGTGTCAAAGCATATAAGATAACTACTTGTTTTTCAACAGCTAGTGGTGCATGAAGTTTTTGTTTCAAGATCTCAACTGTACGACGTCCACGATTCAATTTCGCTTGAGTCGCAGCATCTAAATCAGAACCAAATTGGGTAAATGCTTCTAATTCACGGTAACTTGCTAAGTCAAGACGTAATGTTCCTGCCACTTTTTTCATTGCTTTGATTTGAGCAGAACCACCTACACGGGAAACGGATAAACCAGCATCAACGGCTGGACGAGTTCCGGCGTAGAACAAGTCACTTTCTAAGAAGATTTGTCCGTCAGTGATTGAAATAACGTTTGTTGGAATATAAGCAGAGATATCTCCAGCTTGTGTTTCAACAAATGGTAAAGCAGTCATTGAACCGCCACCTAAATCATCACTTAGTTTTGCCGCACGTTCTAGTAAACGTGAGTGCAAGTAGAAAACATCCCCTGGATAAGCTTCACGACCTGGAGGACGGCGTAATAGCAATGAAAGTTCACGATAAGCAACAGCTTGTTTTGATAAGTCATCAAAGATAATCAATACATGTTTGCCGTTGTACATGAATTCTTCACCCATTGCAGTTCCTGCATAAGGCGCAATATAAAGTAATGGCGCAGGTTGTGATGCACCCGCATTGACTACGATCGTGTAATCCATTGCTCCATATTTTTTCAAAGTTTCTACTTGTGTACGCACAGTAGAATCCTTTTGACCGATCGCCACATAGATACAGATCATATCTTGACCTTTTTGGTTAAGGATCGTATCGATTGCGATAGATGTTTTACCCGTTTTACGGTCACCAATAACTAATTCACGTTGACCGCGTCCGATTGGAACTAAAGCATCGATGGCTTTTAGACCTGTTTGCATTGGTTCATTGACAGATTTACGTTGCATAACGCCTGGTGCCATCGCTTCGACTGGTCGAGCTTTATCTGTAACGATTTCTCCTAACCCATCGATTGGTTGACCTAGCGGATTAACGACACGTCCGATCAAGGCGTCCCCAACTGGAACTTCCATGATTTTACCTGTTCGTTTTACTTTGTCTCCTTCACGAATGGATTCGAAATCCCCAAGGATAATGATACCTACATCATTTGATTCTAAGTTTTGCGCCATTCCGTATGAGCCGTTTGAAAATTCAAGCAACTCACCACTCATCGCATTTTCTAAACCGTGTGCACGAGCAATCCCGTCACCGACATAAGTCACGGTACCGATTTCTTCGACTGAAAGCACGTTTTGATAATTTTCAATTTGTTCTTTGATCAAGGCACTAATTTCTTCTGCTTTGATAGCCATTCGATTCACCTACCTCTTTGTACTATCTATTTAATTGATTACGCATTTTTTCTAATTGCGTGCGAATGCTTCCGTCGATCACTCGATGGTTGGCTTCAACAATTGCCCCACCAATAATAGAAGAATCAACGATTTGCTTCAATTCAACTGTTTGATAGTCCATTGTTTTTGCAACATTCATTTCTAGTTTTTGTAATTGTTCATCAGAAAGTGGTACTGCTGTTTTTACACTACCTAAAAGTAGTCCTTTGTAATCGTTGTAACGGTGTTCGTATTCATCGATCATAAACGATAATTCAGACATCCGATTATAACTATAGACCACTTCTAAAAAGTTTTTCACGATACCGTCAAACCCACTGACAAGTTTATCCATAATGATTCGTTTTTCGTGAGGTTCTAAGCGGACGTCACTAAGTACGTTGCCTAATCCAGGTACTTCACTATAGATTTGGCGTAAGCTTAGTAATTCTTGGTAAATTTCTTCTGCGCTATTTGAATCGATCGCCAGTTCAAATAGTGCTTTACCGTAGCGTCTGCCGACAGTATATTTATCTAGTTTCATTTGAAGAACCTAGACCTTCGATATATTGATTGATTAAAGATTCATGCATTTCTGGAGACAATTCTTTGTTCAAGATTTTAGCCGCGATTTGAAGAGAAAGATCTGCTACATCATCTTTTACAGAGTTTAAAGCTGTATCACGTTCTAACATGATATCAGTTTGCGCTTTGCTTTTTAGACGTGCAACTTCTTCTTGCGTTTCCTTCAAAATATTTTGACGGCTTAATTCTCCACTTTCTTTCGCATTTTTAATGATATCAGCTGCATCAGAGCGAGACGCTAACAATTGTTGTTCGCGTTCTTGTTCCATTTTTGCTGAATTGATGCGAGATTTTTCGGCAGAATCTAAATCATTGGCGATCTTATCTTCACGTTTTTTCAAAATATCGCTGATTGGTCCCCAAGCAAAATGTTTCAATAGAAACATTAGTATCAAAAATGAGCCGCTGACAACGATGATATTACCTAACATCGGATTACCAACTTCTGCAATTGCCAATTGATTCAGCATAGGCTAGCCTTCCTTTCTTTAAGGTGTATCTCATGGATGATGAAGGAATCCTGACTTCAATGATTGAAACAGCCTCCTCAACGCCTTTTGTTCTAGTATTATGATGAAACAACTCAATTATTTTGAAAATAATCAGGTTGTTTTTTTTCAGTTTTTGACAATTAAAAGAGGATTAGTGACAGTAGTCCTATCCTCAAACAGTTAATTGATTAAACAGCAAAGACTAGAATCAAGGCAATAACCACACCTAGAATAGGAACAGCTTCAACTAGGGCTACCCCGATGAACATTGTTGTACGTAATTGACCAGACATTTCAGGTTGGCGTGCCATTGATTCGATTGTTTTAGAGATTACTTGACCATTACCATAACCAGCTCCGATAGCTGCTCCCATGATTGCGATTGCTGCTGCGATATAATTCATAATTTATTTCCTCCTAAATATAGATAAATAGTAGTTTGTTAAAAACGATGTTACTCTTCTACTTCAATCTTATGGCTCATATATACCATCGATAAAGTGACAAAGACAAATGCTTGGATGCTTCCGATAAACAATGAGAATGCGATCCAGACCATCTCTAAAGGAATTGCTAACGGTAATGAGAACCAACCTAAATTATTCATCATATTGGCAATCAAGGTAAGTAAAACTTCCCCCGCGTAGATATTCCCGTAAAGACGCAAAGCAAGTGTTAATAGGTTCGTAAATTCTTCGATCAGCTTCATTGGAAACATGAAACTATATGGTTTCAAGAACGAATTTACAAAATACCCTTTAAATCCAAGCTTTTTCACCCCGAATAAATGAGTAAGTGTGATCATTATAAATGCCAAAGTTAAAGTAACAAACGGGTCTGCTGTCGGACTTTTCCAAAGTGTTGTTTCGCTAGGTAAGACGATTTTCGTTATTAAACCTATATTATTTGCCACGAAGACAAACAAGAACAATGTAAAAGCCAACAAATGAAAATTATTCAATTCTTTTCTAGGCAGATTATCTGTTACGATCCCTCGGGTAAAGTCAATGACCCATTCCAGCGCATTTTGTTTCCCCGTTGGTTTCATCTTAAGATTTCTTGTAAAGAAGTAAACTAAGAAGAAGACAATCAAACAGGTCAATAACACCATCATACAAACAGTACCATCAAACCAAACCGGTCCAATATGGAACGTTAGCGAGCGTTCATCCAATCCATTTCACCTCTTTTCCCTGAATTTCACATAAAATCAAATTCATGTGTACATCTGGTTTTTCTAAATCGTTTTCTAACCAAACGGTATCATACCACCATGAAACAGAAAATTCAAAACATTTTCATGAAAATCAGACAATTTTTTATTTCAGTCAAAAAAGTTTGCTTTTTCCTAGAAATCATCGTGGCGTTTTACAAGAAAAAACCTGTGATATCATGCTTTATCAGATTAAATGCTAACAAATTTTATCATTAAGTAAACCTAAAAGCACCGAATATGCGAAAAAGGATAATGAAATTATCTAGAGAAATTTTTTAATGTTCGATCAATTTGACGATCCACATCTTTTCTTTTTAGATCTTCTCGCTTGTCATAAGATTTCTTCCCTTTCGCAAGACCAATCAAAACTTTGGCATACCCATCACGAATATATACTTTTAAGGGGACGATCGTGACCCCGGTATTTTTTGTTTCAGTCTCTAGCCGTGAAATCTGTTTTTTGTGTAATAGTAACTTTCTTGTTCGTAACGGATCATGGTTAAAAATATTGCCTTGTTCATAGGGACTGATATGAACATTATGCAAAAATGCTTCACCGTTTCGAATACGGACAAATCCATCTTTCAAATTGATTCGGCTGTTTCGGATCGATTTGATTTCTGTTCCTTGCAGCACCATTCCTGCTTCCATCGTATCGATAATCGAATAATCATGGCGAGCCTTTTTATTTTGGGCGATTAACTTTCCGTCGCCTTTTGGCATATGACATTCCTCCAAACTGGTATTCATAGTGGTTATTGGTTATTTTTTCTTTTTCTTCTTAATTCCCTTATAAAAAGGTTTTTTCCCTTTTTTATTAGATGGTCCTTTTCCTTTTTTCCGCTCATTTGAATAGGAATTTTTCTTTCCATTCCGTTCAGTATGAGATTTTGATGAACGCTTTTGATGACGATTAGAAGGACGATTTTTGTTTGACGTTTTTGGACGTTCTAATGGAACGATTTCTTCTGCATCAATCAATTCAAAGTCGATTGCACGTTCTTCCGGGTCTGCTTTGATGACTTTTACCCGCACTTTTTGACCGATTTTAAAAGTTAACCCTGTTCGTTCGCCTACTAATGCTAAATGATTCTCAATAAAGTGGAAATAGTCTTGTTTCAACTCATTGATATGGATCAACCCTTCAATCGTATTGGGTAATTCGATAAACAACCCAAATTTAACAACTGAACTGATGATCCCTTCAAATTCCTCTCCTACTTTATCCATCATGTATTCAGCTTTCTTCATTGCATCTACTTCACGCTCTGCCTCGACCGCACGACGTTCCATCTTCGAACTATGCTCCGCAATTTCGGGTAGCTCATTTTCCCAATAAGTTTGATTTGCTTCACTTGGGTCTTGTCCATACGAGCGAATTAAGCGATGGACGATCAAATCTGGATAACGTCTGATAGGCGAAGTGAAATGCGTATAATATTCCGCAGCTAATCCATAGTGCCCAAAATTATCTTCTGAATAACGTGCTTGTTGCATACTTCTCAACAGCATCGTATTGATAACAGCTGATTCCGGCTTGTCTTCAACGTTTTCAATGACTTTTTGAAGATCTTTAGGTGTGATCGTTCCTTTTGTTCCACGAACGACGATTCCTAGTGCAGAAGCAAAATCAAAGAAACGTTGCATCTTTTCTTCTTTAGGTTGCTCGTGAATCCGATAAATGAATGGAAAGTTGCGTTTATTAAAATGTTCCGCCACCGTTTCATTTGCCGCCAACATGAAAGATTCGATCAACCGTTCGCCTACGCCACGGCTTCGCAATAAGATATCAGTTGGTTGTCCATCTGGTTCTACGAGTATTTTTGCTTCACGGTCTTCAAAAGAAATCGCTCCTCGACGAATCCGCATTTCTTCTAAAATCTGATGTAGCTCTTGCATCTCTTGAAACATCGGCACTAATTGCTTATACCGTTCCATTACCTGCTCATCTTGTTCTTCTAAAATCTGATTGACCGCTGTATAGGTCATTCGTTCCGTCGTTTGGATGACACTTGGGAAAATATCATGAGATACCACCTGACCATTTGGATCAATCTCCATCTCACAACTCATTGTTAGTCTTGGTACGTGAGGGTTCAATGAACAAATCCCGTTTGATAATCTTTGTGGGATCATTGGAATGACACGGTCGGTTAAATACACACTCGTTCCTCGTTCGTAAGCTTCACGATCTAACTGGCTTCCTTCGGTCACATAATTGGAAACATCTGCAATGTGTACACCTAAGAAATAATTACCGTTGGCTAATTTTTTCACAGTAACGGCATCATCCAAATCTTTGGCATCTTCTCCGTCAATCGTCACGATCAATTGTTCACGTAAGTCTCTCCGGCCAACTAGGTCTTTTTCATTGATCGTATCTGGCACTTGATCAGCTTCTGCCAAGACATCATCTGGAAATTTTGTCGGAATCCCGTTTGAGACAACAATCGATAGAATATCCATTCCAGGATCATTTTTATGGCCGATGACTTGTTTGACAATACCTTCTAAACTGGTCGCGTAGTTTTTCTCAGGATAATGGGTCAGCTCAACCATTACGATACTCCCATCAACTGGTCGAATCCCTTCAGCTGCTGCATAAACTTTAAACTGATTCAATTTTTTGTCTTTTGGGATAACCACCCCATAAAGATCCGTTTCATTTATCTCGTCGTCTGTGTAAGCCACGAATTCTCCAGCTAACTGCTTAGTTGCTCGTTTGCGGATCTCAACTACTTTACCTTCTGCTCCACGATCCATCGCAGTATCCGCCGTTTTTATGATATCGATCGCTACCGTATCGCCATCCATGGCATACCCGGTTGCTTCTTTAGGAATATAGATATCATCTTCTTCTGGATCAATCGTCACAAAGCCGAATCCTCTTTCATTGGCCCGAAACGTTCCTTCGATCAATACTGGTTTTAATGGTAGCTTCACTTTTCCTTTTTTGGTAAAGACCACACTTTGTTCTCGTTCCATTTGAGCGATTGTCTGAACGAGTAGCTTGAAATCTTCACTTTTTTGCAAGCCCAATCCTTGGGCGATTTCTTCCATTGAAAAGCTTTTTTTGCGCTCGCTCTCAATAAAAAAAATAATTTTTTCTTTCAATGTTTCTTTTGTCATTTTCATTCCTCATTCCAAGGTAAATTCTCTAGAAACTCCAACACATCTTTTTCCAGTAATTTTCTAGACTCTCCAACGGTGATCACATGTTTGCTGTTGGGATACCATTGAAGGGTCACTCTTTTATCGGCTAATTTTTTTGCTGTTTCGTAAACTCCAGCTGGATCAATCATTTCATCTTGACCGGCTTGGGCTAAAAAAACAGGTGCTTGGATGTCACTAAGTTTTCCTTCTGTAATTGCTGCTTGGTTTTGTATCTCTGCTAATTGCTGATAAACATTTGGTCGAAGCGCAGCGACAGTTTCTTCGATTTCCTGTTCAGATTCCCCTGCAAGTTTTAGCACATAACGTTCATATCGCTCAAAATTTTCTGGCACATGATTTTCAACTGGTGAAATCGGCGAGCAGAAACATCCGCCACCAATGATCTCTGGCTGTTCTGCTAATGCTCGAACAGCGAAGATTCCTCCCATTGATAATCCAAAAACGGCAACTTGGGAAAAACCTTCTGCTTTTAAAAAGTGGATGGCTTGTTTCGTATCTTCCCACCATGTTTCCGTTTTTTGCGCTAAAATGTCTTGTGGAGCTAGCGTTCCATGTCCAGTAAATAATGGAGCATAGACAGTATATTCTGACTTTTCCAAATATCGAGCCAGCATGCGCACATCATTCGGACTTCCAGAATAGGCATGTAAGAGTAGCACAGCTCTCTTGCTATGTTTTGCATAAAGGGGTTTTGGTAGACTTTTCATTAGGTTCACCTCGTTCTTCTCATTTTAACATAGATTGGCGATCCCTTAGGACAAAACCGCTCTTTTGGCAAATAAAAAAGAGCCGCGACGTCAATCACTGCTCTGCATGAAAGGAATTCTTTTTTCGCTCATTCAAATCAACTACTTAAAAAATTAAGCCGAAATTTTTTGAACGAAAAAACGATTCATAATTATTTCGACTAATCGTTAAATCAACTTTTTATTTAGAAGATAAAAAGGCTAGTACAAATAATAAAATCATCCAAATGGCACCCATTACCGCTGTCGAACGTTGCATGACTGCTTCAAAACCACGTGCTTTTTGTTTACCGAATAATTGATCCGCTCCGCCAGTAAATGCACTTGCTGCACTGTTTTGTTTACTTGGTTGCATCATGATTGCAATGACCATTACAATCGATAACACGATCACGATTCCTAAAATTACATTATACATTAAGCAGCCTCCTTTCCGTAAAATATCATCTATTTTACTTTATCATATAAAAAAAACTCTGACAACCTTCTCTTGCGAATGGGGCTCCAATTTTAGATAACATTTAGTATTAGCACTTATTCATGGGCAAAGACTGAAAAGATGAAAAAACCGAAAGAATAACAACGTTAATAGCCGGTTGCTACAATTTCGGTTTCTCTAATTTAAAAAAAGTTCATTTAGCGGATAGATCCACTTTTTGTCATTTCATTCATTGACGATCGTACGAAAACGAGTCGATTATTTACGAAGCACATCTTGATATTCAGGTTTTCTTTCAAATTCTTTCTTCGCATATGGACACAATGGAATAATTTTTTTACCTTCTCTTCGAGCTAGTTCTACGCCATTAAGCACTAATTTTTCTGCTAATTTTTGTCCACGATACTCTGGTTCTACAAATGTATGATCAATGATCATGATGTCTGGTCCTGCATCAGACCAAGTCATTTCCCCGATTTCTTTTGCTTCATCATTCAATAATACGAAACGATTTTTTTCTTCTTTGATTTCCATTTTCGCCACTCCCCGTATTGACCAAATAATTTGTTCTCCTTGATTCTAACAGTCTAGTTCTCAGCAAACAATTATTTATACTCGGAATAACCTGATTCTCTCCAATCGATTCGCTGTTCGATAAATGAGAAAACAACCGTCCAATATTTGGTGGGATCTTTCACGGCTGCTTCTAAATGTTGGGCTTCTGGGATCAGAAAAAGATCATTTTCACCAGCTGTTGCATTTTGGATCGTATAAGCGGCACTGACTGGAACGAACTGATCCTCTTCCCCATGAATGATCAATACTGGCAGATGGTTACTGCCCAACTGACGGGTTGCTGACGCCTGTTTCAAAGAATAACCAGCATATTTCTTTGCATAGCGATTTGCATGGCGCATGATCATTTTTTTAGGAAGAAAGGTTAGTTTGCTCAACATGTAGCGAAACTCCGCATAGACGGAAACAAACCCGCTATCTAGGATAAACCCTCGAACTGCAGGAGGTAGTTTTTCCCCACTAGCCATCATGATAGCAGAGGCACCCATTGAACTCCCATGTAAAATAATGTTAGCATCTGGCTGCAGCTGTAAAATATAGTTGATCCAGATAATCAAGTCTAAACGATCCAACCAACCCATTCCGATGATTTCTCCTTCACTCTTACCGTGAGCACGCAAATCAGGAATCAAGACGTTAAACCCTGCTTCTGCATATTTCTTTCCAATATAAGACATATCTGTTTTCCCATCACTTCGATAGTCATGGACACAAACAACCCATTTTTTGTTAGGAGAGGAACTTTGAAAGATTCGTCCTAACAGTTTTAACCCATCATGACTTTTGACTTCGATTTCTTTGCCTTTATTCCAAAAGCCCTCAGCTTCTGTTTCCGCAAGTTGCCGTTGCTTTTCCACGATCGTAAAAGCCGATGGGTCCATCAACTGATGACCTGTTTTCTCATACCAATCATATCCTCTTTGTAAACCCGATTGAATTAATTTTTGCGCATAGTAAGAAGAAAGTCCACGATAAATGACTGCGCCTAAAATGAGAACTATAAGAATAAGATACATGACAATCACTTATCTTCCCCGCTTTCCATAAATATTTTTTCTATTATCAATCCGTATAGCCTTCTATTCCATTGTACCATTTTCTAAAAAAACTGCTCAAGTTTTCACCCTAGGCTTCATTGAAATTTAAAATCAATCAAATAGGAATAAAAAATAAGATAACATTTACATTTTATTTAAAAGCCAGTATACTGATTCCGTGCATTTTAATCAAGGAGTATCCTTGGACTGGTTCGGAAACTTCCCAGAATAAAAAACTAAGTATCTCTACAGAAAGGAGATTGGAAATAATGCGAAAAGTAATTATTGACTGCGATCCTGGAATCGATGACACTTTAGCATTGATGTTAGCCATCAAGTCCCCCGAAATCGAGGTAGTTGCGATCACGACGGTCTGCGGCAATGTACCTGTGACGATCGGTAGCCAAAATGTTTTCAAATGTTTGAAACGATGCGGACGCTTAGACATCCCCGTCTATCAAGGGGAAACACAACCGTTGAAACAGCCGTTTATTAGCGCACAAGACACTCATGGGATGGACGGATTAGGCGAGACAAACTTTGCTCAAGTACAAGAAAAACAAATAGAAGAAAAATCAGCAGTCGATTTTTTGGCGGAATACTTTTCTAAAGAAACAAACACCTCGGTCATTGCACTTGGCCCTTTGACCAATATTGCTCGTGCTTTGATGAAAAATCCACATTTAGGGAAACATTTCGAGCGATTTATTTCAATGGGTGGCACCTACAAAAGCCAAGGAAACTGTTCACCAGTTGCTGAGTACAATTATTGGTGCGATCCTGATGCAGCTGCCTTTGTGTTTGAAAATTTAGGGAACACGATTGAAATGGTCGGTTTAGATGTTACGAGAGAAATCGTTTTGACACCTACCTTATTAGAATATTGTTGTCAGCTCAATCCTGAGGAAGGAGAATTTCTAAAAGCGATCACTCGTTTTTATTTTGATTTTCACTGGCAACAAGAAAGAATCCTAGGGTGCGTCATCAATGATCCTCTGGCCGTTGCCTACTTTATCGACGAAAGCATTTGTCAGGGATTTACTAGTTATACCGCTGTTGAAACGCAAGGAATCAGCCGTGGGCAAACACTAGTCGATCGCTTTGATTTTTGGCAAAAAGCACCAAACAGCACCATTATGACAGAAGTTGATACTCATCTATTTTTTCGGAAGTTTTTGACCGTTCTTTTAAATGCACAAGAAGAAACGATTAAAAAAGATCTGGAAAGATTAAAGATGGGATGAAAAACATGCGCAAAAAAAGAATCACCACACAGACGATTACGATCGTCGCTTTATGTATCGGAATCAATTATATCGGCGGAACCATTGCATTATGGCTACGATTACCGATCTATCTTGATTCGATCGGTACCATATTCGCTGGGACTTTGTTTGGTCCGGTATTTGGGTTACTCACTGGCTTGGCCAGCGGGGTATTAAGTGGTGTTACCACCGATATCTTCTCGTTGTATTATTCACCTGTTCAAATGGTAACAGGTTTACTTGCTGGAGTGATTTTCCATCAACGATTCACTCGAAATAAGAACCGCTGGACCTTAGTTTTCTGGGCACTTGTTTTATCATTGCCTGGGACCATTCTTTCTTCCCTAATCACTGTAAAACTCTTTGGGGGAGTCACTTCTTCTGGTTCAAGCATGATCGTTCAGTTCCTCCATGGAATTGGGTTCAATCAAACAATGAGCGTGATTCTCGTTCAAGCGGGCACCGATTACCTTGATCGCCTGCTCTCAGTAGTCGTCGTCACTCTTGTCGTCTCGGCATTGCCGAAAAGGGTCGTGAACAGAGCGATTTGATCTACGCAGTTGTGATGAGCTAGAGTAAATACACGAGCGAATAGAAGTCGGTTACTTCAATCATTCAATCAAAAAAACGCAAAACATGAAAATTTGTTTTGCGTTTTTTGATTTGATTGAAGGTTCTCATTTGTACTTTGAACCAAAATAGGCTGTTATGCTAAATAAGACAAGATGATCGCTTGATATGTGTCAATCATATCCAAATAATTATCGATTTCTACATACTCGTCTATTTGATGAGGCAAGTTTACGACTCCAGGACCGAATACCACAAAATCGAAGGAGTGAGCAGATTTAGTAAATTCAGCTGCATCTGTCGTTGCTGCTGCACCTACTAGGGGCAATGGTTGCTTGAACTGTTTTTGAATATGGTGGATCAACGAAGAATCAGGATTTGCTTTCACAGGAATCTTATTGTAGTCGATCGTCAATTCTAAGTGATAGTTCGTTCCTTCATTCAATTCATCCACGATCTTTTGTAATAAAGCAATGATTTGATCGTTTGGAAATTCAGGGATTGAGCGGATATTTCCTTGTAATTGCGCCTGACTTGGAATACTGTTGACTTGATTTCCTCCGTTGATCACTGTAACGTTATGAATCGTTTTTCCTAACGCTGAATTTTGGAAGGTTTGAGCTAAAGCATTCATTTGCTCGTTTGCACGCGTAATAAATTCATTTAAATGGTTGATCGCATTGTAGCCTTCTTGAGGCATTGAGCTGTGGGCTTCTTTACCATGAGAAACAACGGTATAGTTAATTGAACCCATGTGAGTATACATCAAATGGTAATTGGTAGGTTCCCCAATGATCAGTCCGTCTAAATCGTCGACATAACCTGCTTTTGTCAGTTGTTCACTACCTAATTCTCCGACTTCTTCCCCTACTGTCGCTAATAATTTGATTGTCCCATTAAACGGTTTGCCAGACTCTTTCAATTCAATTATCGCAATCACCATAGCGGCTAGCCCGCTTTTCATATCGGTAGCACCACGACCATACAAACGATTGCCTTTTATTTCTGCTGCAAAAGGCGGATAGGTCCAATTCGATTCATCTCCTGCAGACACAACATCCATATGGCCAGACAAACCTAATACTCTTCCGTGACCATTTTGATACGTCGCCACCAAGTTATCACGCCCCTCAGTATGAGAAACGATTTCTCCTTGGATTCCATGTTGATTCAATAATTGATTTAAGTAGGCGGCTACTTCCCCTTCGTTCCCATTCACTGACTTGATTCGGATCAGTTCTTGTAAAATAGCTATTTTTTCTTCATTTCCCATCCTGTCCCACACTCCTGCTGTTTCTTTCTATTTTACTGAAACAGTGTATTATTTTCAATCATTCATCCATTCTCAGTCGATTAGTTAGCAGCAGCCATTGACACTCCTATGTCTAAAGACACCGAAGCACCCCAAAATAGAAGGAGCTATTTCGGGATGCTTCGGCAATTCGTTATTGAGCTGTTGTAGATCGAAAACAGTTTTCAATGAACCGCTCCGTCTGCTCATAACAAGTTTTTGATTCTGGCAATGAATAATTAAATTGATATTCATGACTGATTTCTTTTTTCTGGTCTTTATAAAATAGTTCGTCTACAGGAACGTCTAACTCTTTTAATTTATTTGCGAAAGCAATCCCTTGATCTTGAAATGAATACGAATTTCCATCTGTGATATACGTAGGCGGGAAGTCTTTTGACACTTGATCAACTAAACTGGCTTGATATAAGCGTTCGTCTGTTTGCCAATCTTTCGTTCCAATCAAAGACCAAGCTACCGTTTTAACGAAGAAATGCATCAATCGATCACTCGATTGCTGTTTTGCTGTTTGTTGCAAGTCAACTGGTCCACAGTAAGAAATGGCTCCTTTGATCGCTGTTGGATCAATCATTTGTTTCATCTTCATTTCTTTTGCATACTGTTGATTTGTTTGGATAGTAACATACTGTAAGGCAATCTGAGCGCCTGCACTATCGCCACCAAAAATCAGCTTTGAAAGATCCAACTTCTGATTGTTCTCTTTTTTTAATTGTTGGACTAATTCATTGACTTGTACTACTTGATTGGGATACTGAGAGCTAGGTGCCGGTTCATAGTTCATAGCAACAACTGCGATGTGCGTATCTGAAGCTAATCTTGTTGCAAATTCTTTTACACCTGCTTTATCCCCGCTCACATAGCCTCCACCGTGAACCCAGATCAACGTGGGTAAAGGTCCCTCACTGCCTTTAGGATAATAGATATCGTAGTTGTTTTTTTTGAATTGTGATTGATAAGAACGATCAGTGAGCGAACTGGTGGAATCTTTTGCTTGTTCATACGTCTCTTTATCTGTGATCGTTACAGCATCGCTAAACAGATGTCGGATCACATAAGCACCCGGTCTCGGTGAAACTTGAAAAGCAATCACGACCAATAAAATGGTACTGAGAAGCAAAATACCGAACCATTTGAACCCTTTTAAAATTTTTGCTTTCATACACTTTCCCCATTATTCTGTTTTTTCCTTTTATCATAATATCTTAGCAATAATTAAATCGTTTGTAAACGTGACAAAAAACGATTATGTAATTCAGTTTTTGTTAGGATAAACTCTAAATTTTTTCTGCAAAAAAAGACCTTTCTCCTATCTTCAAGATAAGAGAAAGGTACTTTTTAATAACTTTAGAATGAAGTAGACCAGCACAGCTATATAATCGACGCTCTGCTATCGTCGTACTTATTTGATCGTCCTAAAATTATTTGTTTTTTAAGTTGTAGAAAGATTTCAAACCTTTGTATTCAGCAACTTCGCCTAATTGGTCTTCGATACGTAGTAATTGGTTGTATTTAGCAATACGGTCAGTACGTGATAGAGAACCAGTTTTGATTTGACCAGCGTTTGTTGCAACAGCAATATCAGAGATTGTTGAATCTTCTGTTTCACCTGAACGGTGAGAAACAACTGCTGTGTAGCCAGCTTCTTTAGCCATTTCGATTGCTTCAAAAGTTTCTGTCAAAGTACCGATTTGGTTAACTTTGATTAGGATTGAGTTAGCGATTCCTTTTTCAATACCTTCAGATAATTTTTGAGTGTTTGTTACGAACAAGTCGTCACCAACTAATTGAACTTTGTCGCCTAATACGTCAGTTAATTTCTTGAATCCGTCCCAGTCGTTTTCGTCTAATCCGTCTTCGATTGAGATGATTGGATATTTAGAAACTAATTCTTCGTAGAATTTGATCATTTCGTCAGTTGTTTTTTCGCCTTCGCCTGAATCAGCTAATACGTAAACACCTTTTTCTTTGTCGTAGAATTCTGAAGAAGCAGCATCCATAGCAAGAACAACGTCTTTACCAGGTACATAGCCAGCTTTTTCGATTGCTTCGATGATTACTTCAAAACCTTCTTCGTTTGAACCAAGGTTAGGAGCGAATCCACCTTCGTCACCAACAGAAGTAGCTAATCCACGAGATTTCAAGATTGCTGCTAATGCGTGGAATACTTCAGCACCCATACGTAGAGCTTCTTTGAATGTTGGAGCGCCAACAGGCATGATCATGAATTCTTGGAAGTCGATTGAGTTATCCGCATGTGATCCACCGTTGATGATGTTCATCATTGGAGTTGGTAAAACTTTTGTATTGAATCCGCCTAGGTAGTGGTATAAAGGTACTTCTAGGTAGTCAGCAGCTGCACGAGCAACAGCGATAGATACACCTAAAATTGCGTTCGCACCTAATTTACCTTTGTTAGGAGTTCCGTCTAAAGCGATCATAGCTTTATCGATTGCCATTTGGTCACGTACATCGTAGCCAATGATTGCTTCAGCAATGATGTTGTTTACGTTGTCAACAGCTTTAGTTACACCTTTACCGCCATAACGAGCTTTGTCTCCATCACGTAATTCAACGGCTTCGTATTCACCAGTTGAAGCACCTGAAGGAACCATTCCACGGCCAAAAGCTCCGCTTTCTGTGTATACTTCTACTTCGATTGTTGGGTTACCGCGTGAGTCTAAGATCTCGCGAGCGTAAACATCAGTAATAATTGACATGTTTTGTCTCTCCTTTGAGTTTGTTTTTTCCTAAGGGATTTCCCTCATATACGATTTTAGTTAATTTTAGGCGTTAGTGCAAACATTTCTTGCATTTTTCGCAAATTTTCACTAATTATTTTACAGCGTCTAATAATGCTAAGAATGAATCAGCTTGTAAGCTTGCGCCACCAACTAATGCTCCGTCAACATTTTCTTTCGCCATATATTCAGCAATGTTTTCTGGTTTTACAGAACCACCGTATTGGATACGTACTGCATCAGATACTTCTTTGCCGTATAATTTTTCAACTGTTTGACGTACAACGCCACAGATTTCGTCAGCAATTTGTGCATCAGCTGATTTACCAGTACCGATTGCCCAGATTGGTTCATAAGCAATAACCATGTTGCTTACTTGGCCATCTGTTAATCCTTCAAGACCAGCAGTGATTTGTCCTTCGATCCATTCAGCTGTTTTTCCAGCTTCGTAAGTTTCTAAAGATTCACCACAGCAAAGAATTGGGATCATGCCGTTTGCAAAGATAGCTTTCGCTTTTTTGTTGATGTCTTCATCTGTTTCATGGAAGTATTCACGACGTTCTGAATGTCCGATGATCACATAGTCCACACCTAAGTCTGCTAAAGCAGCTGGTGAAGTTTCACCTGTGAATGCACCTGAGTTTTCCCAGTAGCAGTTTTGTGCTGAGATTTTTAATTCTGTTCCTTCAGCTGAAGCCATTAGTTCTTGTAAGAACAAAGCAGGTGATCCGATAACAGAATCAACTTTTTCATTTGAAGGGATGTTGTTTTTTACTGCTTCAGCAAATTCTTTTGCTTCAGATGCAGTTTTGTTCATTTTCCAGTTACCAGCGATAATTGGTTTACGCATGACAGTATGCACTCCTTTAAAATTATGAGTCGTGGAACTCTCCTCCACGTATAAAAAGAAAAAGCTGCTTTTTGGTTAAGTTTATTTGAGTTTGAATCAATTCACCGTTGCAAAAAGCAGCTGTCTTCATCTAAATCAGATACAACGAACGATGCTTATTTATCGTTGATTGCAGCTAAACCAGGTAGTTCTTTACCTTCTAGTAATTCTAAGCTTGCGCCGCCACCTGTTGAGATATGTGTGAATTTGTCAGCAAAACCTAATTGTTCTGCAGCAGCTGCTGAGTCACCACCACCGATGATTGTTGTTGCATCTTCAAGGTTAGCGATTGCTTCACAAACACCGATTGTACCTTTAGCAAAGTTACTCATTTCGAACACACCCATTGGTCCGTTCCAAACAACTGTTTTTGCACCTTGTAATGTATCAGCAAATAATTTCACTGATGCAGGGCCGATGTCTAAAGCCATCAATCCTTCAGGGATATCGCCTTCGATTACTTGTGTTTCAACATCGTTTGAGAACTCTGGAGCACAAACGTTATCGATTGGCAAGACTAATTTGTCGCCAGCTTTTTCGATCAATTCTTTTGCTAATTCAACTTTATCAGCTTCTACTAAAGAGTTACCGATTTTGATTCCTTTAGCTTCGTAGAATGTGTAAGTCATTCCGCCACCGATCAAGATTTTGTCTGCTTTAGGAATCAAGTTTTCGATTACACCGATTTTATCAGAAACTTTTGCGCCACCTAAGATTGCGATCATAGGGCGTTTTGGTTCTTCAACGGCTTCACCGATAAATTTGATTTCTTTTTCCATCAAGAATCCAGCAACTGTTGGGATACCAGTTGAAGCAATTCCGACGTTTGAAGCATGCGCACGGTGAGCTGTACCGAATGCATCATTGACAAATACATCACCTAATGAAGCCCAGTATTTACCTAGGTCTGCATCATTTTTGCTTTCTTTTTTGCCATCAATGTCTTCAAAACGAGTGTTTTCAAAAACAACCACGTCGCCATCTTTCATGCCATTGATTGCTGCTTCTAATTCTGCACCACGAGTTTCAGGAACGAAAGTTACTTCTTTTCCTAATAGTTCGCCTAAACGTTTTGCAACTGGAGCTAAAGATTTACCTTCTTTATCTTCTTCCGTTTTTACACGTCCTAAGTGAGAGAAAAGAATTGCTTTTCCGCCTTGTTCTAATACGTAGTTGATTGTTGGTAATGCTGCTTTGATACGTGTGTCATCTGTGATCACGCCATCTTTCAAAGGAACATTAAAGTCAACACGGACAAGAACTTTTTTATCTTTTAAATCAATATCTTTCACTGTTTTCTTAGCCATTTTATTTCCTCCTAAATAAACTTACTATCAAAAAAAGCGGAAGAAGCGCGATTGCTTCCCCGCTTTTAAGTGTACATGCTTATAAATTACACTTGTACGTTTGGTCTATCTTATAAGTTAGCGAAGTATTCTAAAGTACGTACTAATTGTGCAGTGTAAGACATTTCGTTGTCATACCAAGCAACAGTTTTAACTAATTGTTTGTCGCCAACAGTCATTACTTTAGTTTGTGTAGCGTCAAATAATGAACCGAAAGTCATACCAACGATATCAGAAGAAACGATTTCGTCTGTGTTGTATCCGTAAGATTCGTTTGAAGCTTCTTTCATTGCTGCGTTGATTTCGTCAACAGTTACTTCTTTTTCAAGAACTGTAACTAATTCAGTTAATGAACCTGTTGGTACAGGAACACGTTGAGCAGCTCCGTCTAATTTACCGTTCAATTCAGGGATTACTAAACCGATAGCTTTAGCAGCACCTGTTGAGTTAGGAACGATGTTTGCAGCAGCAGCGCGTGCACGGCGGAAGTCACCTTTAGGATGAGGTCCGTCTAGAGTCATTTGGTCACCTGTGTAAGCGTGGATAGTTGTCATTAATCCTTCAACAACACCAAATTTGTCGTTTAATGTTTTAGCCATAGGAGCTAAACAGTTAGTAGTACATGAAGCACCTGAGATAACTGTTTCTTTACCAGTTAATGTTTCGTGGTTTGTGTTATAAACGATTGTTGGAACGTCATTTCCACCAGGAGCTGAGATAACAACACGTTTAGCACCAGCTGTTAAATGTTTTTCAGCAGCTGCTTTTGAAGTGAAGAAACCAGTACATTCTAGAACGATGTCAACACCTAGTTCGCCCCAAGGTAATTCTTCAGGGTTACGGTTAGCTAAAACTTTAACTTCTTTTCCGTTAACGTTGAATGAACCTTCGTGAACTTCAACTGTTCCGTTGAAACGTCCTTGAGTTGTGTCATATTTTAACAAGTGTGCTAACATTTTAGCATCTGTTAAGTCGTTGATTGCTACTACTTCGATTCCATCTACATCTTGGATACGACGGAATGCTAGACGTCCGATACGTCCAAAACCATTAATACCTACTTTAACTGTCATTTAAGATTTCCTCCTTATGAAAATCAAAAAAATATTTATTTTAAAGGGATACCCCTTTTAAAATCTCTTTTGCTGCAGCTTCATCAGTGATGAGCCACGTTTGTTTTGGTGCATTTTTCATATAGGCGCGAATCGCTTTTGCTTTTGACTTTCCCCCAGCAATCGCAAGAATGATGGGTACATTTGCCAAATCTTTCAATTCGATTCCGATGCGAGGAACTTTATATACGACTTCGCCATTTTCATTGAAAAAATAGCCGAAAGATTCCGCCACCGCATTCGCCTGTTTCAGCATGACTAATTCCTTTTCAGTCATTTTTCGACGTGCTGCCATATGGAGTGCGCGTCCAATACTATGAATAACACAATTTGCCTGACTAATCAAGTTTAACACTTCTTGAATAGAGGGTTCATTGAGCAAGGAATTGTACGTTGCTAAACTTAATTGTTCTGGAACATACAATGCACGATGATTTCCACTTGCTTTTGTAGCCATTCTAGCACTTACGGAATTTGCTTGTACAGTCACAGCCTCTCCGATACCACCACGAGCTGGCACAAATAGATTATGTCGCTGATTGTTTTCCAAATTTGTCAGTTGTTCAGCTACTACAGCCATCGTTGTTCCGCCCATTACAGCAATGATATTATTGCCCTCCGGTAGTAACAAATCTAAAGCTTCATTTAATGCTTCACCAAAAGCATCCGCCACTTTAGGCTGTTCTTCACTGTTTCCTGATACCACGATACAACGTTGATTCCCAAAATACTCAGCCAGTTTTTTTTCTGTCTGATGCATTCCTAAAAGTTGATCCATGAAGTTCTCAAGGCTTTGATAAACTTCTTCTCCTTTTTTGGTCAAAGTCATACCGCTTTTAGAGGTGTTGATCAAATCTAACTGTTTTAGTAGATCTGTTTCTGTTCGTAATACGCGTTCTGTGATGCCCATACTCTCTGATAAACTACGACGACCTATTGGCTGCATCCAATAAATATTACGTAAAATTTTATATCTTTCCTGTAAAACCTCGATAATATCCGGTGCAACAGATTCAATCATTTTCAATTCATCAAGCATAGCGATCTCCTTAGTTGGACGATATTTGTCCAATGTAGACTCAAAACGACCCATGTACGATAAAAAAAGAAAAGCGACTTTCCTACTACTAAGTATTTAAAAGGAAAATCTCAACCTCACGAATGTAAGTCTAACAGTTTTACCCGTTTTTTTCAATAAAAAAAGACTAGAAAAAACTTTTCATTTTTTTCTAGTCGAGATTCACATTATCTATCATAACGTTTTCTTTTCGATGAACTTGGGATTCCCAGCAGGTCACGATATTTTGCAACCGTCCTTCTTGAAATCAATATTTCATCTTTTTTTAATAATTCTACGATCTTTTGATCAGAAAGTGGTTTGATTTTGTCTTCTTGTTCTACAAGTTCTTGGATTTTCTTTTGTGCAGTATCAGCTGAGAGATCGGTCTCAGTATCTGTCCCACTTTGCTGTAGTCTAGTTGTAAAGAATTTCTTAAGCTCGAAAACCCCAAATTCAGTTTCCAGGTATTTTCCATTGACGGCACGGCTGACAGTGGATTCATGTACTTCCAACTCTTTTGCCACTTCTTTTAATGTCAGCGGTTTAATTGGTCGTTCTTTATTCGTGAAAAAGGCTTGTTGATGGGAAACAATGATTTGAGCCACACGTAAAATCGTATCCCCTCGTTGTAGAATCGTTTTTTTCAACCAGTCAAATTCTTGTTTCCGTTCTTTCAAGTACGCTTGCGTTTCTTTGTCTGCTCTTTTAAGCATCTGATTAAAATAATGTTCTTGGAAACGAACGTCTGGTTGATTTCCTCGTCTAGAAAGGACAGACACTTTTTGGTCCTTATCAACCATCACTTTGACATCAGGAATGATATATAATTCACTGCTTCGATCAAAAATTCGTCCAGGGCTTGGGCTAAGTGTTTGGATGTAATCAAAGATTCGTTGTACTTCACTAAGTTCGATTGAAAAGCGTTGGGCGATCTCTTTCCATTTGCGATCAACCAGCAACTCAAAACACTCTTCCAAAACGATATACGCTAACTCTGGTGCAAAGTCATCTCTTTCCGTTTGTAACATCAAACACTCTTGTAAACTTCGTGCCCCCACACCAGCTGGTTCAAGTTGTTGGACCAGCGTCAGTGCATCAAGGATCTCAATCGAAGTAGCATTTGTTTGTTCTTGTGCCTCTTTTAAATCAATCGTCAAAAATCCATTTAAATCAATGTACTCGACTAAATAAAGAACTAACTGACGTAAGAAGGTCTGCCGATAGTTCAAATGGATCTGTTCGATCAATGATTCAAATAAGGAAACACTGGTATCGGGAATTTGATTTAAGTAGTTGGTTTCTTCATTATCATTGGCTGATCTGATCTTCTGATAGTCAGATTGCCATTCTGGTTCCACTACTTCTATCAATGGATTTTCTAATGCTTGATTTTCAACAAATGCCAAGAGCTCTTCACTGTTATATTGCAATACCTGGATGGACTGTTGCAGATGTTGTGTCATGGCTAATTTTTGTGTTTGCTGTTGTTTTTGTGAAAAGTTTTGTTGAAATTTCATTTTTTTGTCCATTCCCCTTGTAATTTTTTTTTAGTTTCGTTACAATTGTGTCTGTACTTGCGTCCTTAGTGTAGTGGATATCACGTAAGATTCCGGTTCTTGAGACGGGGGTTCGATTCCCTCAGGACGCGTCTATTGCTATCTTAGCATATTTGGGAATGTTTTGCTTTCTAAATTTAAAAGATAAAAAGCTGATCCGCGTGTATGGATCAGCTTTTTTCGTTATTTTTTGTGTAAACTAAGTTTTACGAGCCACCCATACCTCTCCCATCACTTTTCTTTAACCATTCACTATTATTCAGCAATGGTTAGCGATCGCTGGCCACTTCCTTACCCGCCTGCAAATCAAAAAGTGATTCGGTGTTCACTATAACTGTATTGGTAATGGTTTCCGGCATTTTTTGTAGTAAACCTTAGAGCTAGCGCACTGTCTACACCACTCGTTGATCCGATTTGCCATGAAGTCGTACCTTGATTAAAGAAGTCACCATTCACGATATAATAGATACGATTGGCTTCTTCTAAGTTGACATAGACAGTTCCGGAAAAGGCTTTTGCCACTTCCTGGTCTTCTCTAACCAAATTTATTGCTATTATTCGTTTAATCGCTCTAAAATGACCACTTTCACTCGTTTCACAATAAAACCGCATCGTTGGCTTGTACGTCTTATTCACCGTCACAGTATGCGACAGTACTCGAAAGATTGCTTTATTTCGAGTAACTGTGTGAACCCTCTTATCCGAAGATTCAATTCTTTCCCTTGCTTTTGTTGATGAAAGTTGAAGATCGTTTGTGAGTTGCTCAATCATTTGATCATAAGTCATTACTTTGGAAAATGTTGCATGTGTTCCTACATTAGACTTGCTTGTAGTTGCCGCTATTACTTGGGGATGAGAAACCAACAATAGAAGTATAGAGCTAACAAACAAGGTCATGAGTATCTTTACTTTGTTCATACATCACCACTTTTTTCAATTAAGAATAAATCGCTTACAATAAATAGTTTATTGGACGATCCATTGAGATTCAAGTCTATTTTTTCACTCTACTTTTTAATAAAGAGAAAGAACAAATCAATAAAGAGAAGGAGCAAGCTGGCAAACGGTGAAATTCAGTTAGCTAATTGATCGAATCTTTCTACCCAAACATTGATCAAAGCCTTACGTGTTCCTCATCTCCCCTGATCCTGCTTGTGGCAAACTATTCTTTGCAAGCTTCTTCACGCAAAAAGCCAATCAAAACAATAGATAATGATTGGCTTTTCTGTCATCTAACGAAACAGTTTTTCAACTTAAGAAAAGACATTATGCTCCGTTTATTCACTTTTGATTCAAAAGATCATTTCTTGTTCTGAGGAAGTTCGTTCTTCCCCTTTCGCTAACTGTGTCACGATTGTTGCCATATTTTTATAGGATTGATTTAGTCCGATCCCACCTTTTTTTGGCATTTTAACGATGGGGATCACTTGCTGATATTTTGCTACAGCAGGATTTTCAACAGACATTGCAGCGGCAGCAGGAATGCCTTCTTTGTTAAATGCTTCGACTAACCCGCCTGCCATCTCTCCGAAATTGGGGTAATGCATAGCTGGTCCACATAATATCGCATCTGCTCCAAACTTTTTGGCGAATCCGATAAATTTTTGTTTGACTTCTTCTGGATGACTTGAATAGTAACGATCACCGCAGTATAAAGTAGCAATAATCTCTGCCTTTTTTTCTTTAAACAATGGTGCTAATGTTTCTCCCGGTCCTAGAGCTGTTTTTTTTCCACCTGGAGGTAATTGTGCTTGTTCGTCACTTCCCATACCTGCGGTCACATGGTTGAGGATCAAAATGATTTTTTTCATGCTCCTACTCCTTTTTATAAGGTATCAAAATCAAAGTCATCAAAATTGATTTCTTCTGCTGTTGATTCTTCTGCCTCAAGCTCTTCTTTCAGATATTGATTGTCTAACACTTTGATGAATGGATAATAAACTGCCATTCCTAATAAAATAAGTAATCCCTGAAGGACAGAAGCTTGCCAACCACTGACTAAAAAGCCTGAAATGATCGGTGGCGTTGTCCATGGAAGTTGAATCCCATTGGTGTAAGCAACTAACCCTAGGTCCATACAAAAATAAGCAATAATGATATTGATTGTCGGTACTAAAGCAAATGGGATCAAAATGATTGGATTTAATACGATCGGTAAACCAAAGATGATCGGTTCATTGATCCCGAAAATTCCTGGTACAAGCGATAATTGTGAAAGTTTTTTCACTCGCTGACTTTTACATACAAGAATCATAATCAAAATCAATGATAAGGTAGAACCGCCCCCACCAAATGTTGCAAACATATCTTGAAATTGACCTGTAATGATATTAGGAATTTCATGTCCGTCTTTAAACGCATTTAGATTTTCAATCGATAAAGCACGAAGAACTGGATTGAAAACTGCACCTACGACACTTGAACCGTTGATTCCGAAAAACCAGAAAAAATGTAAAAATAAGTACGCAATGATCATAGCACCTAAGGTATTCCCTAAACTTAACAATGGTGTTTGTAAGAATTTAAACAGGATTTCTTGTAAATTCCCATATGTGGTTAAACTCGCTACCCAATTCGCCACCATAAAGAACGTTAAGATGACGAAGCTTGGAATCAACGCTTCAAACGATTTAACAACAGTAGGCGGCACGCCATCTGGCATTTTGATTGTCCACCCTGTACGAATCAAGGCAACGAACATACGAGTCGCTACTAAAGCAACTACCATCCCTAAAAATAAACCACTTGATCCCATCCAACGTAAAGGAAGACTTCCGACTTCAAATACTTCAGTCGAACCTTCTGGCGTAAATAATGTGGTAAAAGGCGTTACGATAAAGAATGAAACTAAAGAAATAATTGCCGCTTGCATCGCATCCACTTTAAATTGCTTTGCTAAACTATAACCGATGCCCCCAACTGCTAAAATCGTCATGATATCAAAACTGGCGGTAGCAGGCTTATTCAACATGACTGCCCAATTTTCCCCTAAAAATCCAGCCATCCATTCATTCCAATTTGGTATTGGAAAGTTGGTCAATACTAGAAACAATGACCCCACGATCAATAACGGTGTAGAAAGTAAAAAGCCATCTCGTATAGCAATCAAATATTTATTTTCTCCAACCGTTTTTGCCATTGGTGTCAAAACTTTTTCTAACCAATTCAAAAATTTTTGCATCTTTTTTCCCCCGATCTTTTTGTTGACTCCAACTGTTTCCGTTTACAAAAACTCATTTTCTACTTTCTTTGATCATTTTCAGGACATCTTTCATCGCACGTTCGCCATCCATCATGCCATATGCTTCTGTGGCAATTGTGCCTACAGGAATGCCTAACGGCTCAAACGTTTTTTTCATTTTGTCACTTAAATGACGAACTTGTGGTCCTAATAAGATGGCTACCGGTTTCTCTTGTTCAACTTTTTCCTCTGCATGTATCGCTGGGAACGCATGGATTTCTAGTGGCATCTGATGTTTTGTGACTACTTCCATCATTTTATTGACCATAATACTCGTTGACATACCTGCTTCACAGAATAAATAGATTTTTTTTGTTGCCAATTTTTTCTCCTCCTTATATATACATATGCTGATTATCAGCTAAATGACTTCGATACTGGGATCAAACTGGGGCTTTGATGCGTTTTTCATAAGCATCCAACCATTCTTTGGTGATTGGTTCAATGATCGTTGTCTGATCAACTCCTGGATTAGCTAAGTAGATAGCTGGTTGCTCCTTTTCAGTTGCAACAGTAAACGTAAATTCGACATTGGTCGCAACTCCCCATTCACCTGCTTTATTCATAGCAACTAATGAAAAAGCACCTGCTTTGCCATACCGTTCTTTTAATAAATCAGTAAAAGAATACACAGCTTGATCACAGGCTTTTTGTGGAGTGACTCCTTCTCCCATCAAGCGAACAATTTCATAAGCTAGACAGCCTTTCATTAGATCTTCTCCTAGACCAGTTGCTGTCGCACCACCGATTTGACTATCGACGTAAAAACCAGAACCAGATAAAGGGGAATCTCCCACACGACCTTGCTTTTTCATAAATAATCCAGAACTAGACGTTCCTGCAGCCATGCCAGTGTGTTGATCCAAAGAAACTACGCCCACCGTATCATGTCCGTCATAGGGGCTTAGATTCGTTTTCGCCACTTCTGCCACTCGTTTTTGCCAAATTTTTTTAGCTCTTGGCGTTAGCATGTTTTTCCGTTCGAATCCTGCTAGCATTGCATATTCAGTGGCTCCTTGTCCTACGCGAAAACTATTGAATTTTTCATTACTTAATTTTCTGGCAACTGATATTGGATTCGCAATATCTACGATCCCAGCCACTGCCCCAATTTTGAACGTATCCCCATCCATAAAAGCCGCATCCATTTCTACAATGCCTCGTTCGTTTGGCAAGCCACCATAGCCAACTGATTTATAAAATGGATAGTCTTCTACACATTTGATTGACGTTTCCACGGCATCTCCGCATGTTCCTTCCTGTTCTAATAATTCTTTGGCAGCTAACACACCATCATGTGCCATACGCCACGTTGCGATAATTCCCCACATGTTTACTCCTCCTATATATAGCGCTTACATCTATTTTATTTAGTATATACTATTATGTCTATACTAAAAAGAGACTTTTCTTAAAATCTAATTGATTTATAAGAGAAGTCTCTGATAATCTTTTTTTTTAAATATATAACTGTTTATTCGATCAATGCTTGAATGCTTCGCAGGTATATCTCTAAATTCATGCGCAGATCTGTTACTTCCATATACTCATTTTTGTTATGTGCAATCCCTTTCTGTCCAGGAAAAGAGGGACCAAACGCTAATACATTAGGAATCTTTCTGGCATAAGTAGCACCCGTTGTCGTCACTGGTGTAGGGTCGTTCCCAGTAATCTCGCCATAAATTTGAGATAGTTTTTTGATTTCAGGCGAATCTTTTTTCTGACAGATCCCAGGAATACTGCGATTGATTGTAAAAGTCGCTTTCTCGGGCAACTGTTTAGCCAACCCACTCACGACTTCCTCTTCTGTGACTGAAACAGGGTAACGAAAAGCAACTTCTAAATCTAACCCGTTAGTGTTTTTTTGCAAATTCACAGGTGTAAGAATCAACCTGCCTGAATCTTCATCAGACAAAGCAAGATCGATTCCTTCTCCATAATGTTTATTGTGGAAAGCTTGCCAGATCCAATCAAAATAAGCTCGTATTTGTTCTGGAACAGCTGAATCTGCTTTGATTTTTTCGGCAAGCAGCGTAATCGCATTCTCTCCTAATTCTGGGGCATTACTTGGAGAACGTTTTCCTTCCACATCAAATTTTTTCTCATTAATCGAAACACTCAGCTGGTCTGGCACATGATCTCGATATTGATCCCCTGCAAAATCACTGATTTGAATAACTTCTTCTTTAACTAATGGGAAATGAATCGTTAGGTTGACTACTCCTCTTTCTCCGTAAACAACTGGATATTTACAATCTGGCGTAAAACCAAATGATGGCGGAACTTCAGCCTGTAAATAATGAGCCACATCAGACATCCCACTTTCTTCGTCAGTCCCAAAAATAATGCGGATCGTTTTTTTAGGAACCGCTCCCATTTTTTTCAACAGGATCAGAGCATAAAAACAACTAATGATCGGCCCTTTATTATCTAAAATCCCTCGTCCATAAAAGCGTCCATCTTTTTCGCTTAAATCAAAGGGTGGAAAATCCCATCCCGATCCTGCTGGAACCACATCTAAATGACCAATGATCCCAATATAGTCCTCATCATCTTCTCCCCATTGGACGTACCCGATCGCATCAGCAATCACTTTGGTCTTAAACCCTACTTCTTTTCCTTTTTTAAGTACAAGGTCCAACACTTCTCGAGGTGCTTTCCCAAACGGAGCATGATCTTCCGGCTCCCCTTTCACACTTGGTACTTTCATAACTGTTTGAAGAAACTCAAGAAATTCTTCCCAATGATCATCAATCATCGACTTGCTTTTTTTCAATTTATTCACTCCTTTTTTGACGAATCAACGTATTTTTAAATGTATATTTATCTGCACGATAAAACGAGCAGTCATATAAGATTGGTTTGGCTGCTGGCGAATATGTCATTGAATGGACAAACAACATCGGTTCATCCACAGCTACTTGCAAGAGTTTTGCCACGTCAGCCGTCGCTTTCACTGCTTCGATTTCTTGGTGAGAATAAGCGATCTCCACGTTTTTTTCGATCACTTGATAGAGTGACCCACTTAATTCTTCTTGAGAGACTTCTCCCAGATAACGTTTTAAAATATAAAGATTTTCAACCGTCATTGGTTCGTCATCAAAATAACGTAATCGTCTCAAATGAACGATTGGCTCAGAAATCGATTCACCAAAAGCTTGTTTAACATTCGTTGGTAGTTGTTCAGTAACTTCGCATTCTAAGACTTGCGTTTTTGTCTTTTTCCCTTGGATTCGAGCAGTTTCGGTAAAGCTTTGCAATCCTCCAGAGCCACTTTGGATCTTAGGTTGTTTCATGACATACGTGCCTTTACTTTTTTCTTTGATCAACTTATTTTGGCTGATCAATAATTCGATTGCTTTACGAACAGTTAAACGACTACATTGAAACTCGTCTGCTAAATCATATTCTGAAGGTAATTTTTGACTAGAAACGTAAATTCCTTCCATGATTCGCTTCTCAATTTCATTCGCAATTTCTTGAAATTTTGGTTGTTTTTTCACGAGATTCCTCCTATATATTTTCCAAGCTCCTGTTAACACGTTCATTTTGAGCAATGAACAGGATGGTTTACCATAGGAAATAGTATGAGTTAAGTATATACCAAAAAGGATATACTTTCATTCCTCATTTTTATTTTCCAAATAATATAAAGATTGGCACCTAAAAAAACACGCTTCAAGAACCCCAGTAAGGCTATCTATTTTTTATAAGGAATCACAAAATTGACCCTTCAAAAATGCCACTTACCGTTTTTTCATTTTGCAATTTCTCTTGTTTGATTTTCCTTTATAAAAGAGATGATTTTGCTAAGCAAGATCGAAAAGCATCAGGCAACAGAACAAAAATATCCGAACGATAGTGAAATATTCCTGATACTCCATCAGGATCGATGATCAAAACATCCATCAACTATCGTTCGAATAATTTAGTTTTACACTTACTATTTTTCATTGAGTGGTACAGCAGACTTTTATTGCAATATAAGGAACAATTCTCATTGCATCATTTACAAACCGTCAATAATTCTATACATGCAACAATCAATAACCTCTTGGACAAATACTACTTATTGAAAGTTACTGACTATTAGAAAGTTTGAACGTACTTTTTCTCACTGTCATAGTTTTGATTTTACCAAATAGATAGACAGCAATACTACTTATGCCTACTGTTACAAGGTATCTTGTCTCCCACCAATTCTTTACTACAGGTAATCGATCAACTGCTCGTACGATAAAGATATGGATATAATAAATTTGAATAGAATTTTTTGATAACCATATGATTGGGTCGAGTTTATATTGAACTATCTTTTTACTCAATAGTGTAGTCACTAGAAATAAAAGGATAGATAGGCTTAAGCCATAACTTATATACTGTAATTGCGGTGGATATTTGAAAGCTTGTATGTCAAAGCTTCTTGTTTTAAGGATTGAAACAAAAAATAGAAAAACAAACAAACCACATAATTTGAGATTATCTATCATACGATTATTGTAAACACAGATTCCAATAAATACGATAAATGAATAGCCAACTAATTCTAAAGCAAACAAAATCAAAAAATGTCCCGTTGAAACCAATGACAGATTTTGCGCATACTCCAATAGCAGCATACAAAAAATGAATAGCAAGATGATCATTGTCCGTTTTTCTTTCAGTGAATATAACCACTTGAAAATCGGACTCAATAAGGCTATTTCAAAAAATATCCTTAATATCCACATATAACCGATACCTTTATCAGAAGACATCGCAAACGAAGAAATGATATATTCAAAATGATATGGAAAATCCTTATGTCTCAATAATGCGATGGCCCCAAAGAGAATAAAATAGCCTAGTAACACTTTCCAAGTAGGAATAATTAAACGCTTAAATCTTTTAAAAAGATAGACTCGGTATTTTTCTTCTTTTGTGGATAAGCTAAAGCTCATCCCTAGTAACATAGTTATTAATGGAACATCAAAAGTTCTTAGCTGAAGTAGATTATTAGGAGGTGAAATATGGGCTAAAATAATGAATAAGATAGCCACTCCTCTTAAAATATCAATGCGTTTGTCTCTCATCGTTTTCCTCTCATTCAAATGCCACTAATTTTTACGATAAACACTCTCTGATAAATTAAGGACAAAAACTGGTGTAAACGTTAATTCCTAGTGAAAGAACAATATTTCGCAAAAAATGTGCGGGGCATTTTTGAATTTCTTCACTTTCAAAAGTAAAACATCATTAAGTCATTGACACCAATTCGATTCGTGTTAGTTTTCTGAAAAAACATTATGTGTCTCACTGAGATCAATGACTTTCTGGATGCTTTCACTTTTACCTTTCACTTTTACATAGTAGCTGGACGTAATCAAAATAATGAGTGGTTATTTTTCTTTGATCGTCACAACATTTCCTTCGCTAATTTGATGGCCATTTGGTGCGTATAAGTTCATTGTTACTTTATCCCCTGATTTTATTTGATTGGCTTTCACATAGTAATCGATGTTTCCTTCAGCAAAGCTACCGCCCCAGCTGACTGATTTTCCATTAACAAACAATTGTCCTTTTTTAACTTCCCCTTGATAGGTTCCAGAAATCGTTTGTGTGCCTAAGGTATAGCTTAAATCAGTTACTTTTACCTCACTTTTTTGATAGGTTACGTTAATTTTGCTGTTTTCGATGATATTTTTATTTCTATCCACTCCTTCAAGAACCACCGTATCCGTTTCAGATAGTTCCAGTTGACCAATATAGTAAGTGAATTTACCATCTTTAAAGGCACCTCCCCAACTGATCACTTTTCCATTGACAGTTAAACGACCTTGGTAGATGTCGCCTTCATAAGTCCCTTCAATGACTGTACTTCCTTGTTTCTTCACTGCTTGAGTTATTTTTCCTGTTACTTTTTTTAGATTGACCGGTTGTTCTTCTCCTAACGAATGTTGATTTGGATCATATCCTTGGATCGATACCTTATCCCCGTCTTTAATTTGAGAAGGCTTCACATAGTAGGTAAATGTCCCGTCTTTAAAAGTCCCACCCCAGCTAATGGACTGTCCATTGATTGTTAAGTGAGCCATTCGAACATCTCCCGTATATGTTCCGGTAATAACAGAAGCACCTAATTGATAGTCAGCCATCGTAATCGCTCCAGAATAACTAGTGATCGTTAGAGTTGCGGTATCCAGTAATTTATTCTCTTCATCAAAAGCATCTAAAACAACTGTATCCTCTGCACTTATTGTTTTAGGTCCACAATAATATGAGAAGGTTCCATCTGAATTAAAAGTTCCTCCCCAGCTGATCACTTTTCCATTGACGGTTAATCGAGCCTTTTTCACATTACCATAGTATCTTCCAGTAATTGTTGTTTTACCAAGGATATACTGATCCGCCTGAATCGTTCCTTTGGTTTCTTCTGGAAGTTCCTCTTCAGTGATTGATTTCCAACCTTTATCTGTCATTTGATACCAATAACTTTTTTCATCATCATTAGGAATCAATTCACTATTATGATAACGTTCAATCCGGTTATCTGATTCTTCATGGGTAATATGGACATAATCGCCGATTTCATAAGGAGCGCCTTTAAACATTTGACTTAACTTGTCACTATCTTCTTCACCTGACAATTCAACTGCTTTTTTCTGTTTCAGATAACGATCATATTGCTGGATCGTGACATACACGTCATTTCCCCAACTTTGATGAAGTTTACCTGATTTCCCAACCATTGAGAAAGTTTTGGTCTCTGGATTTGGCACAATAATCTGATAGCCATAAGCATTACCAAAAAGTTTAACGGCTTCTCCACCCAGAATAGTCAGCTCATCATTTGAAACTGTTGTGGTTTCTCCCACACTGTTAGTGACTTTTATCTGTGTGCTTGTTTGTCCTACAGTTGCAAAATCTGGCACTTGTACATATTCGACTTTAGTGATTGGCACAATGTTTTTTTCTGAGCTTGTATCTACTAATTGTGTAGCATCCACTGGTAATCCCAAGAATAAATCTTCTGTGATTGATGTAACTACTGGTTTTAGGTCAACCTCTTTCCAGCCTTTATCTGTCATTTGGTACCAATAACTTTTTTCGTCATCCTTAGGAATCAATTCACTATTATGATAACGTTCAATCCGATTACCTGATTCTTCATGAGTGATGTGAACATAATCGCCAATTTCATAAGGAGCATCTTTAAACATTTGACTTAACTTGTCGCTATCTTCTTCACCCGACAATTCGACCGCTTTTTTCTGTTTCATCTGATGGTCGTATTGTTGGATTGTTACATATACATCATCTCCCCAACTAAAATGAAGTTTACCTGAATTTCCAACCATCGAGAAAGTTTTGGTCTGTATATTTGGCACAATAATCTGATAACCATAAGCATTACCAAAAAGTTTGACTGCTTCTCCTCCTCGAACAATCAGCTCATCATTTGAAACTGTTGTGGTTTCTCCCACACTGTTAGTAACTTTTATCTCTGTGCTGGTTTGTCCTACAGTTGCAAAATCTGGCTCTTGTACATATTCGACTTTAGTGATTGGTACAATGTTTTTTTCTGAGCTTGTATCTACTAATTGTGTAGCATCCACTGGTAATCCCAAGAACAAATCTTTTGTGATTGGTGTAACTACTGGTTTTAGATCCACTTCTTTCCAGCCTTTATCTGTCATTTGGTACCAATAACTTTTTTCATAATCATTAGGAATCAATTTATTATTGTGGTAACGTTCAATCCGATTATCTGATTCTTCATGGGTGATATGAACATAGTCACCGATTTCATAAGGAGCATCTTTAAACACTTTACTTAACTTGTCGCTATCTTCTTCACCTGACAATTCAACCGCTTTTTTCTGTTTCATCTGATGATCATACTGGTGAATCGTTACATATACATCATCTCCCCAACTAAAATGAAGTTTACCTGATCTCCCCACCATGGAGAAAGTTTTAGTCTCTGGATTAGGTGCAATGATCTGGAAACCATAAGCATTACCAAAAAGTTTGACTGCTTCTCCTCCAGTTACCTCTTTAATAGGTAAAACATTAGAAACGCCATTCTCATTCGTTAGCTTAATGGTATTCCCTGGATAATCAGGATATTTGCCAATCCCTTGATAGTAAACATTTGAAATCTTCGTAGGACTATCAAGTGGAATAGATTTGAGGTTTTCTAACGAAATTTGGCCTGCTGTGGTAAAAATTGGCAGATTAGTCAATGTAAAGGAATCCAGTGTCGGAATGGTGTAAGGCTTAACAGCTCCTGGGAGTGCATAATCCTCCCCACGACCGTCCACATCTTTCCAAATTTCTTTTTCTAGTTTCTTAAACTGTTGACAATATTTTTCTGTTTCAGCAGTTGTTTTTATTCCCCATTGATTAAAGTAAGGAACTAAGTTACGATTTGCCGCTTGAGAAAATACTTTAACCATTGTCTGAATCTCCTCATCATTGGATGAAGGGAGTTCTCTTGTTTCCATTGTTCGATATAGTTGAGAAACAGTCTTATAGTAATCTAAACCGAAGACGCGCTCTAAGGACCAAAACATCCCCAACTGAGCAAATAGCTCATCGCCTAAACTACTAAAATCACGTTTATCTACATCAATATTAAAGTAATCATCAATGACCTTTTGTGTTGAGCTGCTTGCAAGTCGTGAAGGGAAGCCTAATTTTTGTTGGACATACATAGAAGAGATATTTACCGTTACTTCTGTCATACCATCAAATTTGTATTGAGGTGTTTGGAACGTATGCCCCATTTCATGCCAAAATCCCCATTGCTGA
This sequence comes from Enterococcus sp. C65, assembly GCF_040887165.1. Classification (NCBI taxonomy): domain Bacteria; kingdom Bacillati; phylum Bacillota; class Bacilli; order Lactobacillales; family Enterococcaceae; genus Enterococcus; species Enterococcus sp. C65. Next base: position 216,620 of record NZ_JBFOFG010000006.1, read on the forward strand.
TCTGTCGGTTTACTTCCTAAAATATCCTGAGAAGCGCCCGTATCTATTTGAAAAGAGATATAGTTATTGGTCGCATAAGCATAGCCTGCCCCTGAATCAGGATTGGCAATATGAATTCTTTGATTCATGTTCTTCTCAGCAGCATAGCCTGCTTGATTATTAAACCCATAACATTCTACAGTCAGTTGATATACTTTATCCCAATAACTAGCCAATTCATTTAAACGATCTTCGGAAAGAGGCGTTATATTTTTTAGTTCACTCATTTGAAATGTTCCAAACACATATTTTCCCTCAATGACAAAAAAAGGAACATTCGTCGTGGAATCATTCAATCGTTGAAAAAAGGTTGCTTGATTATTTTTGCCACCTAATCGAAATTCAGGAACCTCGACTCCACCTGTTAAAGTAACATGAATCGTTTGGTCATAAGATTGGTTACGAATATAAACCATACCATCGCTGTCTTCTCTAGTAATATGATTGATCCCTTTAGTTAACTGATAATCAACCGGATTTGAACCAATGCTTTCTGGTGCAGAATTAAGATTCTCGTACTTTCCATACTGCCCGATTACTAAGCTAACATTTTCTGGATTCTCTTTGACTTCTACCGTAATTTCTTCTCCACGAGGTAAAAATAGCCCTGTCACTTCCAAGTTATTGTGAGTAGTATTTCTCCGCTCTTTATCATAATCTGTATAGAGATCTCCTCTTGGAATAGCAGTAACATCCACAGTTGGCGTCTTTAATTCTTTCGTGTCAGCGTGAACAACCATCGAACTAACCTGCCAAGTCATCGTCATCAATAAAAAACAAAAACCCCATCTTTTGATCAAATCGTTTAATTTAGCCATCTTTTTCATAATATCTCCCTATCTATAAAAGATAATTTTTTATAAATTCTTCTATTACTAATTGTTAATAGCTGTTTTCTCGTTGATTATTCATTTCGTTACTCTTATTTTTGAACATTGCTTTTTCATAAGGATATCTTTCTGATAACTAAGTACTTAAAAAACTAAATGGTACTGGCAATCAGCGAGTACCATTTAGTTCATCTTAAATATGGAATTTTTTTCTTAATTAACAGAAACTGTTTGGTTTTCAGCCAATAAGTTGCCACTTCCATCATAGAAATTCATTGTTACTTGATCATCAGCTTTGATTAGATCTGGCTTCACATAATAACTGATTGCCCCATCCTTAAAGCTCCCACCTTTACTGATCAGTTTACCATTGACAAACAAGTGTCCTTGGTGAACTTGGGTATCAGAACCATAGGCTCCTTTGATCGTTTGTGTGCCGATTTTATAAGTCAATTCGTTGATTTCAGCTGTTGGTGTTTGAATAGTGACATCAATCTCTGATCCTGGAATTTGTTGTCCTCGATTGTTGGCACCCATCAAGACTACTTGATCATCTTCTGACACTTTAAGGTTTCCTACATAATAACTGAACTTGCCATCTTTGAAGCTGCCGCCTTGACTAACTTTTTCGCCATTGACCAACAAGATTCCTTGGTAAACATCGCCTGTGTAGCTTCCTTCGATCACTGTACTGATTCCCACACGATGGGCTTCTGTTAATTGACCCAGTTGTTCTCCTATAGTTACCGGTTGTGGGTCCCCTAGTGGTGTATTGAATTTATCATATCCTTGAATCGTTGCTTGATCCCCTGCTTTGATGACTTGAGAGTTCACATAATAGCTAAACTTGCCATCTTTATAGGTTCCGCCCCAACTAACGACTTCTCCGTTCACTACTAGTTTTCCTTTATGGATATCCCCCGTGTAAGTTCCAGTAATCGTTGAATCACCCAACTGATACGCGTCCACTTGATCAATTGATCCTGAAGATTCGGAAATCACTTCAATCTCTTTGGAATCCATCAATTTCTTCTCTTTGTTGTAGCCATCTAATACGACTTTGTCGCCGACTTTTAATTTGCCAGCACCAACATAATAGCTGAATTGACCATCCTTGAAGCTACCGCCCCAGCTGACCACTTTGCCATTAACGGTTAATCGGCCGAGAGACATATTCCCTGTGTAGGTTCCAGTAATATTGACATCTCCTACATGATATTCTTGTGGTTCCAACTCACTTTTCACTAGTTCTGCCACATAAGTTCCTGCCGTTAAATCACCCGTGCCGTAATTTGCCATAAAGTCAGCCGGTGAATAGCCTTTGGACTGACCATCTTCACGAATCCAATTTCCTGTCAGCTGATCCCCTTCGTTCAATGCTTCAGGCGCTGATAACTTAGTGTCTCCAATCGCCTTAAAGTGATCGCCTAGTGTTAATTTCTTAAGTGGAGTCTGATAAAACATATTTTCCGACGTTGTTAATTCACTTGTATCAAAACCACTTATATCTAGACTTGTTACGCTATCCATAGCTGCAAACATCGCAAACATACTTGTTACGTTACTGGTATCAAAGCCACTTATATCTAGACTTGTTATGCCACCCATACCTGTAAACATAGAGTGCATATCTGTTACATTACTAGTATCAAACCCACTCACATCTAAACTTGTTACGCTACCCATACAGTAAAACATACTACTCATATCTTTTACATTACTGGTATCAAAGCCACTTACATCTAAACTTGTTACGTTACTCATATTGTTAAACATATCCGCCATATTGGTAACGTTACTGGTATCCAGTTGACTTAGCCCTTCGATTTCAGTTACATTCGTAAGGTCTTTACCACTGGAATCTGTACTAAATAAGTATTTAGAATTTTCTGGAGCCACTACTTTCCCAGCCAAGACAATTTTTTTGATGGCTTCATAATCCACTGTACCACTGTTCCAAGGTGATTCTTCATAGCCACTTAACTCACCTGCTTCGATCGTCAATACCCCTGTATTTTCATCAAACGTATACGGACTAGTGCCCCATGTGCCTGTTTCAACGGAAACATACGTGCCAGCAGTCAAATCACCGGTGCCATATTTTTTCATGAAATCATCAGCTGAATAAAGATTTCCTTTGCCATCTTCTCGCTTCCAAGCAGAAGTAAGACCTGCGTTTCCGCTGTCTGATTCTACAAATTTAAATGTATCTCCTAGAGTTAATTTCTTAAGTGGAGTCTTAGCAAACATAGTATGCATCTTTGTTACATTACTAGTATCAAATCCACTTATATCTAGATTCTCTAACTTCCACATAGAATTAAACATCCAACTCATGTTTGTCACTTTACTGGTATCAAAACTACTTAAATCCAAGTTTTTTAATGCAATCTGAAAAGCAAACATATAAGACATATCTGTTACGTTACTGGTATCCAGTTGACTTAATCCTTCGATTTCAGTTAAAGACTGAAGTGTAGTGGCCCCTCCAGCAAATAAGTTGGTAGAGTTTTCCGGAGCAATTACTTTGCCAGATAAAACAATTTTCTGGATTTTTCCACCTGCCACTTTTTTGGTCATCCATGGTGATTCTTCATGGCCACCTAACTCACCAGCTCCGATTGTTAATGTTCTTGTATCTTCATCGAACGTATACGGACAAGTTCCCCATGTGCCTGTTTCAACGGAAACATACGTGCCAGCAGTCAAATCACCGGTGCCATAGTTTTTCATGAAATCTGCTCCTGTATAAACTTTCCCTTTGCCATCTTCTCTCTTCCAACTAGAAGAAAGAGATGCACCAACTCCATTAACTTCTACAAATTTAAAGGTATCTCCTAAAATTAATTTCTTAAGCGGAACATTATCAAACATTTCTTCCATATCTGTGACTTTGCTAGTATCAAAGTTACTTACATCTAGACTTGTTAAGCTATTCATCTCGTTAAACATACGATACATATTTGTTACATTACTGGTATCAAAGCCACTTACATCTAAACTTGTTAAGCTACTGACAAAACTAAACATAGATTTTATATTTGTTACATTACTGGTATCAAAGCCACTTACATCCAAACTTGTTAAGTTTGTCATACTATAAAACATACTATCCATATCCGTTACGTTGCTAGTATCAAAACCACTTACATCTAGACTTGTTACATTACTCACATCTTCAAACATCGAAGTCATATCCGTTACGTTGCTAGTATCAAAACCACTTACATCTAGACTTGTTACATTACTCACATCTTTAAACATACCAGTCATATCTGTTACTTTATTAGTATTCAAGCTACTTACATCTAGACTTGTCACACTACTCAAATAGTCAAACATCCAAGCCATATCTGTTACATTACTGGTATCAAAGCCACTTATATCCAAGCTTTCTAGACTATTCGCATTATAAAACATACTATTCATATCTGTTACTTTGCTAGTATCCAGTTGGTTTAACCCTTCGATTTCAGTTACATTCGTAAGTTCGCCGTTACTTCCACTAAATAAGTAGCTAGAATTTTCTGGAGCAACTATTTTTCCAACTAAGACAATTTTCTTGATTGCTGTCGCCTCTACGTTTCCGCTATTCCATGGTGATTCTTCATAGCCACTTAATTTACCTTCTGTGATCGTTAATGTCCCTGTCTCTTCTTCAAAAACATATGCGCTGGTTCCCCAATCTCCCCATGTTCCTGGTATCTCTCCGTCTTCTTTTTGCGCTTCCGCTGTTGGATTAGTTGCATCCCCTTCACTTTCGGCAGTCGGTGCTGTTGCTTGCTCTTGTTCTTTTGCTTGTTCCTGGGTGTTCTCAGTTGTTTCATCAGCTGCTTCATCGGTTGGTACTGACGAGTCACTAGTTGTAGTGGTTGAATCCGTTGGGTTTACTAACGGATCTGTGACGTTTTGTATCGTTTGATCGATGACTTCTTTTGCTTCATTCGCCTGTGTTTGTTCAGTAGAAGTTTCAGCTGTTGGTGTCAAAGTATCCGCTAATGCCATTGTTGGTGCAATCCCGGTATTTCCCATCACACCAGCCACCGCAAACATCGTTAATAGCTGTTTTTTACGTTTTGCTGTTAATTTTTTCTTACTCATTTTTTACTCCTTCATGTTCTTATTTTTGATCATCTATTTTCCATGAATACATCACTTTATCTGTTGGTTTGTATTCAATGGCTTTAGGCGTTTCGCCTTTTTTCAATTGAAAATAGAGGTCTCCTTCAATCGTCTCTCCTTTGTCCATTTCGTCCCCGAAGCTGGCAAAATCCATATTGATGGTTTGTTCCCCTTTATCTGTTTTCAATAAGAAATCAATCGCACCTAAGCCTTTCATATCAGCAGATACATTCTTCCCTTTGACGTGTACGCTATAGATGGTTTGTTTTTTTTGATTCGTATCGAGCAATGTCTTTTCTCCAAAATCAGTAAGCGTCATCTCGATCCCATTGACGATCAACGATTCTGCTTTTTTCTGCGTATGGCTAGCAGTACTAGTAGAAGTCGTTGTAGTCGAATGCGTCGTACCGCAAGCGCTCAATCCCCAAAAGCAGGCAATTCCAGCTACGAAAAGTCCAATTGTTTTTTTCATTTCTTCCCTCCTTTTTTCTGCCTAGTCGCTAACTAATTCTATATTCAAGCAAATCCACTTGATTTACTTGTATCGCTATTTTACTCGTTTTAACCCCTAATAAACGCTCAATTTAACCACTTATTATTTTAAAATTTTGATCGTTTTTTTTTAATCCTTCTAAATTAGAGTGATTTTTCAGTGAATATAATTAAGCATTGTTGTCCCTGGACAACAGATCCTTATTGACCGATTTAGCGATAGACACTCGTTTTCTCAAAGGTTTTCCCTTGGCTATTCATCTATACTTTCAGTATATTCACTAAAAAAACAGACTAAGCATAGCAGTTAAACACATCAATGGATGATGTTATACACTATGCTTAATCTGTTTCGATCCGTTCATTTGTCAGTCTTTTTTGGAAAACTACAGGCTTGTTTATAATAATGAGGGTATAGCAAACCTTAGTTTTCCTATCCTCTATGCTCTATTTCAGTTGAATTAATCATTTAAGTAATCTGGAGAAGCTAAAAGTGAACGTGTCACTTCTTTAGGTATCACAAAGGTTGGTGTGCCCATATAGCCAGGTGCGATCGAAAATTGATCGTAAACTAAGACTAATTCGTGGTTTTTATTGATATAAAAAGATGTGTCTTTAGTAACTAATGGCGTTTTTTTGATTAGTCCATCTTTAAAATCATCATCTGTCCAATAATACTGATCAGGGTTTTCTTTGCTATTTTTTTGCATTTGCTCTTTGACTTCATTTGTCAAAACGGAAAGATACTGATCATCTTTGAATAAAAGTGGTAAAGATAGGACTACTCCGCTTTTTTTATCAATCGTATCATAACGCTTTTCCGTATAGCTGTCTGCGGCAGTTTGTGTCATCTTTCGTTCGATCACTAAAAAACGCGGATCATCCAACAGTTTCTGATAATCTCCCGTAACTTGAAAATGATTTGTTTTAAAGTCTTGGTACTGTACTTTTGCTTTTTCAAAGTTTTCTTGTCCTTCACGAAAGTACTTTTTGTTCAGTCCAGCAATCGTCTGACTATTTTCTTTATCTTTTGTACTGATTTGCGGCACTCGGATCTCGATTGCTTCATCAGACAGTGTTTTCCCTAAAATTAATTTCACGACTGGACCAATCAAGGGTAAATCTTCAGCAAAACTACGAATTTGATTGTTAAAAAAAACACTGCTGAACATCATCGCAATAATAGCAAAAGATAGAATAAGTCCTTTCACTTGTTTTTTTCGTTTCACTCGCTGGTTAAACCTTTGTTCTTCCAGTGAGTAGCGTTTGATCATCTCATTTTTGATACCACGAGGGATTTCTTGTTGTTGATAGACTTGTTTCAGTTGTTCTAATTCTTTCTGAGCTGAGTACATCCGTCTTTCTCTCCTTTATTGTGATTTTTACTGTAAGATTTTTCTTAGCTGATTTAACGTACGATACATTTTGGTTTTGACGGTGTTTTCATTCAAATCAAGAATCTCTGCAATTTCTTTTAAACGAAAGCCTTCAAAAAAATGTAAAATCAAAATTTCCTTTTCGGGGCTATCAATTCCTTCAATGATTCCATGTAAATCAGTCAATGAATCGTCCATTGTATGAGCGAGTTGAATCGTTTCTTCTTCCAATGTTTCCGATTGATTTCGTTTTTGCTTACGCCAAGCATCGATCGCTGTTCGTATCAAAATACGATAAAACCAAGCTGAAAATTGTTCAATCTCTTTCCCTTGTTCAATAGCAGCTAACGCTTTATGAAAACTGTCTTGCATCACGTCTAATGCTTCTTCTTTGTTATGAACATAATTCATTGTGATCCGAAACATTTTTTCATATTCCTCTTGGATCAATTCACTTAATAAATTCTTTGATTTTTCGATTTGCTTCTTTTTCTTGTAACGATTAAAAATCGGACCCATCTCCTTTCCCTCTCACTTACTATGACGATCAAACAAACCAAAAAGTTTCAATTATTTTTTAATTTATGTAAAAAATCAATACAAAAAAACTGCAGATCCCTTATTGGGGGATCTGCAGCTATGAATCCGAAAGTCTATTCTTCGGTAAACTCTTCGTCCTCGTAGTCTTCGTCTTCATCGTCATCTTCAATGATGCTTAGATCTTCTTCGATGTTGCCTGGTAATTCTTCTTCATCGTCACTTGTGTCGTCTGCACCGATTTCTTGCAGGTCAGAGTTATAAGCAGCGATTTCTTCATCATCGTCATCATCATCTTCAAAAAGATCATCGTCATCTTCGTCAGACAAGTCAGTATCTTCTGGGTCATCATCATTATAATCGATCGCATCTTCATCATCGTTGATAAAGGCATTGACTTTTTTACGTTTGCGTCGACGAGGTGTATCTTCATCTTCTTCGTCAATTCCATGGTTTACTTCTTCATCGATCGAGTCGATCGCATACCATGAACGCAAGCCCCAACGATTGTCACCTAATGAAATAAAGCTACCATCAATATTTAAGTCAGTATAAAATTGTGCCAGTGAATCACGAATCTCACTGTCTGATTTTCCAAGATAGGTTTGGATTTGGTTGGCTAAATCAGAAAAATCCATCACATCGCCACGTTGTTCTAAGATCGCATGTGCTACTTCGATCATTGATAATTCGTTTTTGTTTGCACCTTCAAATACACTAATTTCCAATCAGGACACGTCCTTTCACAGTCTACTCCTTATCATACAAAATCATACGTAAAAAATCAAACGTTTCTTTGCGATTTAAGCAGTAAAATCTAAAGTTAAATAATATTCCCCTAATTTTTCTGGTCCCATTAGCAAGTCGTATTCAATCATTACTTTCCCAGCGGTTGGTCGGTCTTTCAGACTAACATGTAATTCTTTGGTATACGTTTCAATTTGAAGCATGCCATAAGGTGTCCGATACGTTGTTTCCAAACGTTCACGATACCCGAATTTTAGTCGCATCCGTGTTTCTCCCGCACGAATCAATTGAACCTGTCCATCGGGCATCAATTTGATCGTTACAGGGATTTCTTCTGCTGTATTTTCCTGAATTTCCTGGTATCGTATGTATAACGTATCCCCAATTTTGACCATTTGACCTTTCAGATCAAAGAAAAAGTCTTGATGCTCCCCGTTTTGCATGACTTTCGTCCGTAATTTGATTGAAATGGGTGTTCCTTGCGATTGTGCCATTTTACCTTCTCCTTTACTTCATATAGGTACATTGTTCCTAGTTTTCGTCTATTTGTCAAACAACTCGTCATCGAAGAGGTTGTGAAAGCATCGGGGAGCTCCGATGACAATAAGAAAGAATTTTTTAAAATAGCTTCTCATATTTTGAAAAATTCAGGCTTATTTCAAGGAGCTGATGCTTGAACACCGTTTATTCGTTTTTAGAGTATGTTAGAGTATAGTATAATAATGAGAGAAACTCCCATGAAACGATGACAAACGTGAATCATTGGAATGTCAATCGATGATTAATTATATAAAGGAGCGAATGTAATGAATCCAACAATTATTTTGGATCAAAAAATTTATCAAAAAAATGATTTTACCCCTTTTGCTCTGACGGATATCTTAACCGAGTATTCAAAAAAAAACAACCAAAACTTTCTCCATTTTTGGCAATATGAACAAACAGTGATCTTAGGAATGAAAGATACTCGAACGCCCTACTTCCATGAAGGCATTCAGGAGCTAAGAAAAGCAGGCTATCAGCCAATCGTTCGTAACGCTGGTGGATTAGGGATCATTTCTGATCAAGGGGTTTTAAATCTCTCATTGATTTTCCCTCAAAACGAACAGGAGAAGATATCGATTGATGCTGCCTATGAAAAAATGCTCACATTGACTCGTCTGGCTTTTCCAACCGTATCAATCGAAGCTTTTGAAGTGACTCATTCTTATTGTCCTGGTACGTATGACCTGAGTATCAACGGTAAAAAGTTTGCGGGGATCGCCCAACGTCGCATAAAAAACGGGATTTCTGTGATGATGTATGTTAGTGTCAATGGCGCACAACAAACCAGAGGTCAAGCGATGAAACGATTCTATCAAGAAGCGTTGAAAGAGGATTTCGGCATGGATGGTTACCCGGCGGTCGTTCCTGAAAGTATGGCAACCTTAGCTGATTTACTTGAAACGCCTTTAACCATTGAGGATGTAAAACAACAATTCCAATTGGCACTCACACAACTCTATGGAGAGAGTCGTTCCGTTGATGCGCTATGTTGGAAAGAGGCACATGTCACTTCTGAACAGTGGACGAATCAAATCAATCGAATGGAAGAACGAAATAAATTAAAGGAGCTTGCTGATGACTATTCCTTATAAATATCAATTATTACCGATCGAAAAGGTCTTTCGTGACCCGGTCCATAACTATATCCATGTCCAACACCAAGTCATTTTAGACTTGATCAATTCAAAAGAAGTCCAACGATTGCGCCGTATCAAACAGTTAGGCACTTCTTCCTTTACTTTTCACGGCGCTGAACATAGTCGGTTCACTCATTCATTAGGGGTCTATGAAATATCAAGACGGATCTGTGATATCTTTTCCCGCAATTTCCCTCAAGAAAAAATTGGCGCTGACGGCTGGGATGATCGAGAACGTTTGGTTACATTGTGCGCAGCATTGCTTCACGATGTTGGTCATGGTCCTTATTCTCATACATTTGAGCATATTTTCCATACGAATCATGAAGCGATCACTGTAGAGATCATTACTTCTCCTGAAACGGAAGTTTATCAAATTTTGAATCGTGTGGAAGAAGGATTTCCAGAAAAAGTTGCCAGTGTGATTCAAAAAACGTATCCTAATCCCCAAGTCGTCCAAATGATTTCTAGTCAGATCGATGCTGATCGAATGGATTACTTGTTACGAGATGCCTATTACACTGGGACAGAATACGGTACGTTTGATTTAACCCGAATTTTACGTGTCATTCGTCCCTATAAAGGCGGGATCGCCTTTTCGATGAATGGGATGCACGCAGTCGAAGATTATATTGTGAGCCGCTATCAAATGTACGTTCAAGTTTATTTCCACCCTGTGTCTCGTGGCATGGAAGTAATTTTAGAACACTTGTTACATCGGGCGCATGAGTTGTATCGAGAAGATCCCAATGTGTTTGAATCCCATTCTCAACTACTCTTACCGTTTCTTGACGAAAACTTTACACTGGATGAGTATTTAAAATTAGACGATGGCGTTTTAGGAACTTATTTTACCCAATGGACGGAATTTTCTGATCCAATCTTAAGTGATTTAGCTAAACGTTTCTTATACCGTAAACCGTTAAAATCGGCGACTTTTTCTGGGGATCGCTCTTCTTCCTTGATCAAGGAAATGACTGCTCTTGTGGAAAAAGTTGGCTACAATCCTGTCTACTACACTGCCATCAATTCCAGTTATGATTTGCCTTATGATTTTTATCGCCCCGAAGAAGGACGCCATCGAACACAAATCGAAATCTTGCGAAATGATGGAACTTTGGTAGAATTATCAGAGGTGAGCCAACTTGTGGCTGCTCTTGCTGGACAAGAACAAGGAGATGAACGATTTTTCTTTCCAAAAGAAATGGTTGATCCGTCTTTAAGAAATCACTACGATCTATTTGACGAAACCTATCAAGAATTTGCAAGCCATATCCGCAATGGTTCACTGATTAACCAAACAAACTAAAACACACGATCACTGGAGGAAATTATGTCTATCAAGTTAGTCGCCATCGACATCGATGGAACCTTATTAAATGAGAAAAGAGAAATTACAGCAGACGTCAAAGAAGCAATTGCTCAGGCTGTCGCTAAAGGAGTAGCTATCGTCTTGTGTACCGGCAGACCGTTGCCTGGTGTCCAAGAACAGTTGAATGAACTCGATTTATTCCAAGAAAATGACTACGTGATCACCTACAATGGCGCACTTGTCCAACAAACAAAATCAGGAAAAATCATCGCACGACATGGTTTGACACATGAAGATTATTTAGAAATCGAAGTGATGGCTCGTCGAGTTGGCAGTCATCTACACTCCATTGATGATCAGGCGATTTACACCTCTAATCGTGATATCAGTGCGTATACGATCCATGAAGCCAGCTTAGTTCATATGCCGTTGAAATACCGCACACCTGAAGAAATGACACCAGATATCAATTTGGTTAAAATGATGATGATCGACGAACCTGATATCTTAGATGCTGCGATTGCTCGTTTACCACAAACATTCCGTGAAAAATACACGACAGTGAAAAGTGCGCCTTATTACTTTGAAGTATTAAACAAAGAAGCAAGTAAAGGCGCAGCCGTTGCGAACTTAGCGCAACATCTTGGAATCGATCAGGATGAGATCATGGCGATTGGTGACAACGAAAATGACTTATCGATGATTGAATATGCTGGCTTAGGCGTTGCGATGGGAAATGCAGTTCCGCTAGTTAAAGAAGCTGCCAACGTGGTCACTAAAACAAATGAAGAACATGGTGTGGCAGAAGCGATCAAAACGTATGTTTTATCATAATAAAAATAACATTTGCTACTAAATAAAAATCCAAAACCAGTTCGTCACTGACTGTACGCTGGTTTTGGATCTTTTCTTGATTTAATTGTTTTAATTGTTCAATAACCATTTTTCAACCGCCCATTTGTGGCTACCTCGTTTTAATTTTTCAATGGCTTCTTGTGGTGTGACCCACCAAATGGTATTCGTCTTTTCAGTTGGTTCTGCCACTTGTTGCCAGCCGTTTGCCACGTAAAAGTAGCCTGGGTTATAGTAATAGGTCTGACGGTAATTGGAATAAAAATACTCATCCGCTTCCCCTAGATAAGTCGCAATTTCTGCGACGATCCCCATTTCCTCAAGGAGTTCTCTCTTAAGAGCTGCTTCTTTTGTTTCCATCGCTTCGATCTCTCCACCAGGTAAAAAATAAGCACCATTTGGAGCTTCAATCAAAGCTAGTTTGTTCTTTTCTTCCACGATGATATAGGCAGCATATCGTGGGGAATACTGGACCCCTGCTTCTTTTTCACCAAATACTGGTTTATCCATCATTTTGTCCACCTTAAGCTTATTTACTTTTTATTTTACATGAGAGTTTTCTCATAAACAAGCGCAAATCTTCTATTGCTCTTTCTTTTTTTGTTATGATGAAAAAAAAGGAAAGGAAGTAGTTATTTATGAAAATGGCTCATACTTGCGTTCGAGTGAAAGATCTTGACGCTTCATTAGAATTTTACCAAAAAGCGTTTGGCTTTGAAGAAAGTCGTCGTCGTGATTTTCCGGAAAACAAATTCACCCTTGTTTATTTAACTTTACCAGGAGATGACTACGAATTAGAATTAACTTATAACTATGATCATGAAGGCTATGATCTAGGGAATGGCTATGGACACATTGCTATTGCTGCGGATGATTTAGAAGCACTTCACGAAAAACACCAAACAGAAGGATTCAATGTGACAGACCTAAAAGGACTTCCAGGAACAGCTCCTTCTTATTATTTCGTTGTTGACCCTGACGGATATAAAATCGAAGTTATTCGGGGATAAGGTTGTTAAAAAAACGCTCAAAACAGCTTCTCTTGTTTTGAGCGTTTCTTTTTTATTATCATCGGAACTCCCCGATACCTTCACAACTACCCAAGCATGATGCTTTCTTCTGGGTATTTGTAATTGGCTTCTGTCCTGTTCGCTTTTACTAGTAGTGAAAAAACGACTGTCATGATTCCTACTCGACCGATATACATCAAAGAAATAATGACTAGTTTTCCGATCAATGTCAAATCCGGGGTCAACCCCATCGTCAAACCAACTGTCCCAAAAGCGGAAAAGACTTCAAACGCAATATATTCGATTCCTGACGTTTTGGGAATCGTCTCCGTCACAGATAGGACCATGATCGCAACAACACATAAAGAGAGAGTTACAAAGAAAAGAGTCAATGCACGTAGCACAGCTGCTTGGCGAATGGTTCGACCGAAGGCTTCTGCTCGTGTCTTTCCTTTAAACATGGCATGCATTTGGATCAATAAAATTCCTAATGTCGTAGTTTTCAGTCCTCCAGCTGTCGAACCAGAAGTTCCTCCGATGTACATCAAAAACATCGTTAAAATCAATCCTGCATGACTCATCTGTAAATAATCAATAGAGTAATAGCCTGCTGTTCTTGGTGTCACACTCATAAAAAATGTATTCGCTAATCTTTCTGTAAACGTACCTTTAACTAAAGTCAGTCCATTTCTTTCAGTGATGAGAAATAAAATAAATCCACCAATTAATAAGAGTGCAGTTACAGATAAGGCGACTTTTGAATGTAGTGTGATTTTTTTGACCCGATGATAACTTAGAATATCACGCCAGACAATAAAACCTAATCCACCTGCAATGATCAACGCTGAAACGACCATGATCAGGTAAACATTTGTTTGATCCGCGAGTAAACTGTCTCCTAATAAATCAAATCCTGCATTACAAAAACTAGAAACGGCATGAAAGATACTAAACCAGATTCCTTTAGCCCAACCAAATTCAGGAATAAAAACTACACTCAAAGCAACCGCCCCGATTACTTGGATCACCACCGCAAATTTTAAGATATAGATCATTAACTTAATTACACCCGACATCTCTTCAAGGTTTAAGGCTTCCTTTAGCACAATCCGCATACTAAAACTGATTTTTTTCTTCGCAATAGCAAAAAAGAGGATCGGGATCATCATAAAGCCTAACCCACCGATTTCAATCAAGGTCATGATCAAAAACTGTCCTGCACTATTCCAATGCTCCGCAGTATTCAGTGTCGTCAAACCAGTCACACAAACAGCTGAGGTTGCAGTGAATAAGGCATCAATAAAATGGGTGCTTTCTCCGCTGCGGCTAAAAAATGGTAACGTCAGTAAGCTACCTCCAAACAGGATCAAGATAAAAAAACCAGCAGCAATTAGCTGGACAGGTGATAATCGTTTTCTTACTCTTTTTTTCATGATAGTCATTCCTTATGCTTAATTTTTATCTAAGATCTCAGAACGACATTTTGTTCTGCGATCATAAATAGGTACAAAATGAATCATTGGCGTGAAGCAACTCCTCAACAATAAGCGATGATTTTCTAAAATAGGAGAAGCTATTTAAAAAAATCCTCTCTTATTCGCTCGGAGCTGACCGCTTCTTTCACGACCTCTTTCCATTATAAGCAAACGAGCGCAAGAAGAAAAATAAATGACTACTTTTTCTTCTTACGCTAAATTCGATTTGTTTCGATCCTGAAAAAAGCCATTAGAATGCTGAATTGGATCAGCCTTACTCTTCTGTTCCCATATTTTTCACTTTGATCAGGCGAGTTACTTCTGCTCGTTCGTTTTCTTCCAGCTTCATTTTAATATAATAAATCGTTTCTTCCAATTGAGGAATCGTCATATATTCCAACGCATTGACCCTTCTTCTGGTTTTCTCGATCTCTTCAGCCATGAGTTGACATGTTTTTTCAACTTCTGCCAGCTTCAAAAGCTTTGGTAAGAGCTGCGTAAAACCATCGATCGAACGATCCAACTCTGCATTAGAATGAAGATAGCCATACTCTAATGGTGTCTCATTCAATGTTTCATCGTATTGAAAATTCATGAGGGGAACTTTGACACTCATAATATTTTTCTCAACTACAGAAAGTGAGACGTTTTCCGCTGGTAATGCTAAAAGTTCGTCAATGAAGGCTTCTTCGACTGTTGACTTTGCTAAGACAAAATCTTTCATTGCTGTTTGGGTTTCTTTTTCTATTGCTTGGCGTAACTCATTATTTTTACGGATCAGTAAAATAAATTGACGCATCAATTCATCTTGTTTGTCCTTTAAAAGTTTGTGTCCCCTTGTCGCTGTCGTTAATTGTTTCTTTAAACGAGTTAGCTCCATTCTCGTAGGATTGACATTTAATCGCATAAGGAACTCACTTCCCTTCTGGCAAATACTTATCCAGTAAATCATCCTTGATTCGTTTTAACTCGGTTCTTGGAAGCATCGCCAACAGTTCCCAACCTAAGTCAAGCGTTTCTGTGATCGTCCGATTGGTGTAAAATCCTTGGTTGACATATTCGTTTTCAAATCGTTCCGCAAATTTTGCATAGATTTTATCAATATCTGACAAGGCAGATTCACCTAAAACGACAGCTAATTCCTTCGCTTGTTTTCCTTGCGCATAGGCGGCAAACAATTGGTTCATCGTTGCTGCGTGGTCTTCTCTCGTTTTACCGGCACCTGTTCCTTTGTCCTTCAACCGTGAAAGAGAAGGCAAGACATCGATCGGTGGTTGAATCCCACTCTTATAAAGCTCTCTCGTTAAAATGATCTGACCTTCTGTGATATAACCCGTCAAATCGGGAATCGGATGAGTCTTATCATCTTCTGGCATCGTCAAAATCGGAATTTGAGTTACAGAACCTTTCAATCCTCTAATCCGTCCAGCCCGTTCAAATAAGGTGGCTAAGTTTGTGTAAAGATAGCCTGGATAACCACGACGACCAGGAACTTCTCGACGTGCGGCCGAAATTTCTCTGAGCGCTTCTGCATAGTTGGTCATATCGGTCATGATGACTAAGACATGCATGCCTTTTTCATAAGCTAAATATTCAGCGGCCGTCAATGCCATTCTTGGCGTGGCGATTCGTTCGATTGCTGGATCATTAGCTAAATTCATAAACATAACAGAGCGGTCAATCGCACCTGTTTGTCTAAAGTCTTCCATAAAAAACTCGGCTTCTTCAAAAGTAATACCGATGGCAGCAAAAACCACAGCAAAATCATCGGAAGAATCCAAAACAGTTGCTTGGCGAGCAATTTGGGCAGCCAACTCTTTGTGTGGTAAACCTGAGCCAGAAAAAACCGGCAATTTTTGCCCACGGACTAATGTATTCAAATGATCGATTGCTGAAATCCCTGTTTGGATAAATTCATCGGGATAATCTCTGGCAATTGGATTGATTACTTCGCCATTGATATCTAAATATTTTTCTGGCAAGATTTCAGGTCCATTGTCTTTTGGTCGACCAAGACCATCAAAAACCCGACCGATCATGTCTTCTGATACTCCTAATTGTAAAGGGTGTCCTAAAAAGCGTACGGAAGAATTTTTTAGATTGATTCCACTTGTTCCTTCAAAGATCTGAACCATCGCTTTGTCTTCTTGGACTTCTAGTACTTGTCCACGACGAATCTCGCCGTTTTGCATCCGAACTTCAATCAATTCTTCATATTTGACTCCCGAAACTTTTTCGACTGCCATCAAAGGGCCGACCACTTCTTTGATTGTACGATATTCTTTAATCATCGGTCATCCCTCCTTCTGAAACAATCAATTGGATCGTTTCTTTGATTTCTTCATTTATACTACTAATTTTGGCTAACTCTTCTTCTGGAATATACTTGCTCCGACTAATGCGTTCTCTGACCGCTACCGTACCTTCCATGATTTCATTGAAGTACGCTCCCAACGATAAGGCTTTTCGAGCTTCTTTCCCAAAAGTCAAAATAACTTTCAACATGTTGAATTGTTTTTCTCTTGAAGTAAACGTATCTACATCATCAAAAGCATTTTGTTGTAAATAGTCTTCTCGAATCGATTTTGCTACTTCAAGGGTCAAGCGATCGTTATCAGAAAGCGAATCGATCCCTACCAAGCGCACGATTTCATTTAATTGTTCTTCTTCTTGCAAGATCCGCATGCCTTCAGTTACCATATCAGACCAATCCTGTTGTAAGATTTGATCCATATATCTGCCAACTTCTGTTGAATATAATGAGTAACTTTGGATCCAGTTAATCGATGGAAAATGTCTTTTTTGAGCAAGACTAGAATCTAATCCCCAGAAAACCTTCACCACTCGTAAGGTATTTTGAGTCACTGGTTCAGAGATATCTCCACCAGAAGGAGAAACCGCACTGATGGCAGTGATACTGCCCTCACGTTGGTCAGAGCCTAGAGCAATGACACGTCCTGAACGTTCATAGTATTCAGCTAGACGAGAGCCCAGATAAGCGGGATAACCTTCATCACCAGGCATTTCTTCTAAACGTCCGCTCATTTCACGCAGTGCTTCTGCCCAACGAGAAGTGGAATCTGCCATGATTGCTACATCATACCCCATGTCACGGAAGTACTCGGCAATCGTGATTCCCGTATAAATAGAAGCTTCTCGAGCAGCTACTGGCATGTTCGATGTATTAGCGATCAACACAGTTCGTTCCATCAAAGACTCGCCCGTATTTGGATCGATCAGTTCAGGAAATTCATTGACGACATCCGTCATTTCATTTCCTCGTTCCCCACAACCAACGTAAACCACTAGATCTACGTCCGACCACTTAGCAATCTGGTGTTGCACAACTGTCTTCCCTGCACCAAACGGACCTGGAACGGCTGCCGCTCCTCCTTTAGTTACTGGGAAAAACGTGTCAATGACCCTTTGACCGGTGATCATCGGTACATCTGGATTTAATTTTTGTTTGATTGGTCGACCACGACGTACTGGCCATTTTTGCATCATCGTCAGCTCTTTTAAGCCTTGTTCCGTTCCGATCACACAAATCGGATCATCGATCGTAAATGATCCAGATTCAATTTTTTGTACAGTTCCTTTGATACCATTAGGGACCATGATTTTGTGCTGAATAATCTTCGTTTCATCCACGTACCCAATGATGTCTCCAGCACTTACTTCTGTTCCTTCTTCGATTGTCGCTTCAAACCACCATTGTTTCTCATGATCTAAAGCTGGTAATTGGACCCCACGTCCTAAGAAGTTACTTTGAGTCACTTCCATAAATGTATCCAGTGGTCTTTGAATCCCGTCAAACATTTGTGAAATGATTCCTGGTCCTAGTTCAACAGATAGTGCTTCCCCAGTGGAACGAACAGGTTCTCCGGGACCAATTCCTGAAGTTTCTTCATATACTTGAATAGACGCCACATCTTGACGCATCTCAATGATTTCGCCGATGACTCCTAAATCTCCCACTAAACACATGTCTTGAATACTTGCTTCAGACATATTTTCTGCCATAACGAGAGGACCGGAGACTTTTATGATTTTTCCAATTTGCAAATGACTATCTCCTTTTCCTATTATAAAATATTTTGTCCAACAGCTTTTTCCACACTATTTTGGATCTCTTCTAAACCGATACCAAGGGTTCCTTGATGACTAGGAATCAAAATGATCGCAGGTGTCAATTGTCCTTTATAGCGCTCAATCGTTTCAGGAACCAGATTTGCACATTGTTCGGTGATATAGATCACACCATATTCATTCTTAGCCATCTCATCGATTGTTTTTCTTATTTCAGTCTTTGTCGTACCATGCTGTACATCAAAGCCAAATAATCGAAAAGGCGAGACAGAATCCTTGTCACCTACTACTCCGATTTTATAAGTCATAGACCTGTCTCATCCTTTCTTTTAGTTGTTCCAGTGAAAAGTGATTTCGTTTGCCAATGATCAAAAGGCGCAGATTTTTACTTTCGACTTCTTTTGCGTTCAAAAAAGCTAGTAATGGTAACGGGCCAAACGCTTGTGTCTGTGCTACTTGATAAAAAGAACTTAAATAATCATCTTTCAATTGTTCCAAACTGACTAAATCAATCTGTTCTTCATGGATGACTTTCTTTAATAGCTCACTGTAATCTGTTGTCAGTAAAAACTGAGTAAAAGATGCCATTTCCCCACGAACAAAGGAAAGCAATGTGTCTTTCGGAATACTTCCTGAACTTGAAATAACTGTTGTCATAAAACCTGCAGAACGTTGCTGCAAGATCCCTCTTGCTGTCGTGGTGATATTCGTTAAATCGATAAAAGCAATGATCTCTTCTAATAGTTCAGGGTAACCAAGCTGTTCCCCTAAGCGACGTTGCTCGGTTAGAAAACAACGGTCATAAATCACATCGATCCCTTGTAAAATAGTCGATTCTTCGCAGTATTCATGAACTTCTCGAATATAATCCATGAGACTGTCTGGCAATTCCACCGACACTTGCGTGTGAATCGCATCTTTCAACACTTCCAGCGAATAAAATCCATCATGGATGTAAAGGTGATCAAGGTTTTGCCCTGTGATCTCAGCCTTTGTCAATACTTTCAAATTATGGAAAGTGTAACGCATCGTATAGATCCAAACGATTTCTGGTTCTGGTGCAGATTCTTTCAACCACTGGAATAATTTGCTGCGTTCCTGAGAGAGATTGGCTTCAAAATCCTTGTCAAAGCCGTCATAGATATACGGCTGATAGATCGTGGATTGTAAGATTTCTCCAAGTGAATCGATCGAATCGGTTTGGATCATTTGCTCAAACGTGTCTTTTGAAATCAACTCTAATTCTCTACCACGTATCAAGGGATTTAATTCATGATACTCCATTTAACAATCCCTCCTTAGTCAAATAATTCTTTGGCAATTTCAGCACTCATCGTCTCTTGAATTTCCTTGATCAAGTGACTAAATAAAAAGTTATATTGGATACCAGCATCATCAATGATCAACCCTGCTTGTGCTTTTTCAGTAAAGTCTTCCCGGATTAATTCAAAAGGAAGTTCTTCATTCCATTCAGCGATGACCGCAGGTGTTAAGATATCTGCTGATTTTTCTCCTGGGATCAAGCGAGCTGTGCCATTGATCGGTAATGTTTGGATCATTTGCTTCATCAATGCAAGTTGTTCTTCTTTTGGTTCATTTTCTAACTGAAGCGTTGCTTCCGTGAATAAACGCTGTAAAACTTCTTGTTTCACATTTAAGATTTCTTGTTTCACTTGCATTTTTTGCTTGTTTCTCAACTGGCGATAACTTCGTTCAATTTCTTCCAGTTTACTTGCTTTTTCTTTCTGAAAATCTGCTTCGATCTGCCACTTTTTCACTTCAAATTTTTGATCGATTTCTTTGCGCTTCATTTCTTCGAATGATGCACGTTCGAGTTGTGCTGTTTCATTTATTTGAGTGATGATTTTATCAATCGCATCCACCGTCATTCCTCCTTATAAGCTAGGCTATTACGCATTTAAGACCAGTAAGAAAGAAATAACGAAACCTAAGATGGCATATGTTTCAACCATCGCAGCAAAAATGATCCCTTTCGTTGCATGCTCAGGTTTTTTCGCTAGAATTTGAATACCAGCTGCTGCAACCTTCCCTTGAGCGATCCCTGAGAATAAACCAGTAAAGGCAATCGGTAAGGAAGCCCCTAAGAAGTTCAATCCTTGAACGACAGACATATCACTGCCTAAGTTGATAAAAATCAAGAAGGCGATAACGAAACCGTATAAGCCTTGGGTACCTGGAAGTAATTGTAAAATTAACGCTTGTCCGAATTTTTCTGGTTGACTGGTCGTCAATGCTGCTGCCGCTTCCCCAGTCATTCCAACGCCTTTAGCAGACCCGATTCCTGAAAAAATCGTTGCTGTTGCCATCGCTAATACTGCAAATACCATTCCACCATTTTGAGTAATCAAATAATCCATCATTGTATCAAATTCCTCCAATATTTCTATTTTTTCTTATGATTGATGTTGACGTATTTCTCCACCGTTTTTAGTGGTTTGAAGGAACGCCCTCCTCCAGTGTAAAACTTTCCAAAAAATTCTACATATTGTAATCGTGCGCCATGTACATAGGCACTCAAAAGTGTTAAGAACATATTCAAAGCCTGTAGGACAATGATCAATAAAATTCCGACACTAAAACGAGCAGCTGGAGGCATAAAAGCAACTAACATGTTGAAAGCTGCGGCAATACTTCCTCCAGAGATTCCCAGTGCCATTAGTCGTGTATAGCTGACTAAGTCTCCGATATAGCCAGTTAGACCATATAAATTATACGCACCTTTGGCGATCCCCTTGGCTTTTGAAGAAGATTGGAAAACAGGAATGATCAAAATACATACGGCTGAAAGAACAGCTAATGCACCGCCTAAATAAACAAAGGCGTTGTTTTTAAGGATCATCGTTCCCAATAAAATCAGAATGATACCAAGCAAGATCCCTTGCCAAGCAAACCCATCATTCACGGCATCGACATATGCTTTTCGTTTGATATGTTCCTTAGCAGCAATAAATAGTCCGACTAAAATTTGGATCAAACCAAAAATTACGGATAAAATCAAGATCGTGTTGACATCATCTGTAGTAGACAAAATCGGAAATGGTAAATGAATACCAAAAATTTCTTTAGGCAATGTCGCCCCAAAAAATGAGCTGTAGATAAATCCCCAGATGATCGAAGGGATTGCTAGAATCTCAAAGAATTTTGCAAAACGTTGCATTCCCCGTGGCAATACCACTAATTTTTGGAGTAAAAATGCCCCTAAAAACATCAGTAACCCATACCCGATATCCGCTACCATCATGCCAAAAAAGACGAGGTAAAACGGCATCATCCACGGTGTTGGATCAACTTCTTCATACTTTGGTAAACTATACATCTCCGTTAACATCTCAAAAGGAGCAACGATCGGATGATTCTTTAGTTTGGTCGGTACTTCTTCAGCAATTTCATTGTCCGTTGGCTCGTCAAAGGTCAAATAGACTTCTTCACTTGCTAAGACATTTTGTAGCATGTGGATCAATTCTTGTTTTTCTTCATGATCCACCCAGCCTTGAATCAGAATCAGATAAGGAGTATGAATGATCCGGTCCTTGATTGCTTCTCGTTCAGAGCGAGCCAAGAAGATTTCTTCCGTCCATTCGAAATCTTTGATATACCCACTACAAGCTCCAATGGCTGAAGAGAGTTTCTTTTGTTGGTCCTTGATTTTCTGTAAACTTTGTTTTGCAGCAACTAACTGTTGCTGTGGTGTCCCCTCATACAGATAGTCTTCTTTAACAAATCCATAACGACTGGCGATTTCTTCCATGCGTGACTCGTCAGCTCGTAAAACAATGTAGGCAAAGTAAGTCGTTGTTGGTGAAGAGTTGATTTCTTCTAAATAGGCTTCGTTTATCTCAGCAACTTCAGCTTTAAAAGATTCAGCATTTTTAGCATTGACCGTTCCAATGACTAGCTTGGTCATTTGACTATCAAATGCTTTAGGTGCCAAATCCAGATTTTGCCAATTGAGCAACCAATTCTCTTGGTCTTCCAATTGTTGGCGTTCGTCTACCAGTTGCTCCCATTGTTCTTTCAAAAGTAAGACTTCTTCCAGCTTTTTCGAAAAAGCTTCTTCTGAATAATTTTTTTCCAAGGTATCTAACGAAAGTTCACGCCTTTTTAAGTGTTGTTTTTTCTGACTTTTTTCGCCATGGTGTTCGATAAATTGGATAGCTGTACGAATATCCGTTAATTTATAGGATAATTTCGCAAGTTCCTTGTCCTTATCGATCATCTCTGGTTCAGGAAAAAACGTCTCTACCCATTGATTGTTTTCAGATTCTTGGAACAGATCACGGATTTCTACTGCATGGAGTCCTTGAACTGCTTGCAACAAGATTTCACGATTTTTCTTATCTGAAATGAGAGTCACTTTTTCCATTTTAGTGACAGCCATTTTTTTGTTTCATCCTTTCAATGATCTCATTCGTTAAGTTCTTTTTCTTCGCTATTTCCTCTTCTTCTTTTTCTAAATACGTTTTTTCTATTTCAAGAACTTTTTGACGAAATTGATCTAAAATCAATTCCAGTTTGTGCTGTTCGTCTTCAGTTACTTCCTCTTCATTTTTTCTTTTTTCTTTCATCAGCTTAGTTAATCGTTCTTGGAATTCTTTATTCAAATCGATTAATTCGTTATTTTTTAATTGTTCATATTGAGCAAGTTCTGCTTTGACCTGCTCTTCTTTTTTATGATTATTCTCTTCTGCTTCTTTGATTCTTGTCAAAATTCGCGCCATTTCTGTCACAATCACTTCCCCCTTTCGATTAAAAAAGGACACATGCTCTCGTTACATTGAAAGTATGTGCCCTTTAGTTGACTAATGATGCTGAGCCCTTCAATATGTTCTTCTCACCCCTTGAAGAACGCGATCCTTGAAGCATTATGCCCAACCATTTTATTCGTGATTTAATTCTATTGTACCAAAATGACGAAAAAATTCAATAAAAACACCATATTTTTCCTCAGTAACTCTGTTTTTTTATAAGAAATTCTCATGAAAAAAATTTTTTCTTCATATGTAATACCAAACTAGATCTATTTCAAATAGTTTTAAAATTTTTTTATTCTTGATAGAATAGAACGAATAGACGATTTGGAGGAATGTTTATGTTACCCATTATTGGAATTGCTGGAAATCAGTTGATCCGAGCGACAGATACTTTTCAAGGAAATCAAGTAACCTATACTCCCCAAGGCTTTGTCAATGCTGTACAGCAGGCGGATGGTTTACCGATCGTTTTACCGATCTCATCTCCTAAGACTGCTTCTGCTTATATTGACCAAATCGATAAACTGATCTTAGCCGGTGGACAGGATATTTCCCCACAACTGTATCATGAACCTCCCCATCCAAAAATTTTAGAAACCAACCTTCAAAGAGATCTCTTTGAAGCGGCACTTATCAGCGAGGCACTCAAACAAAACAAACCAATTTTTGCTGTTTGTCGTGGAATGCAACTCTTAAATGTCGTGCTTGGGGGTAGTTTGTATCAAGATTTAACCACTTATCCTAAGTGGTCAGTCAAACATGAACAGCATCCAACCGCCCCACAATTTGCTACTCATGAAGTAGAGATTTTACCCGACACTCTATTACATCAGCTACTACCTGATACTTATTTGGTAAACTCTTATCATCATCAGGCGTTGAAAGAGCTGGCACCTTCATTAAAAGCCACAGCCTTTTCTCCTGATGGTCTAGTGGAAGGGATTGAAAGTCTCGATAAGGATGTTCGATTATTTGGTGTACAATGGCATCCAGAGCTGACACATTCAAGCAATCCCACTGATCAAGGATTATTTGATTTTTTTGTTCAAGAATTTTAGTCCTTAAGGGATTGAACAACGATTTTTCCCTTTAGAATATCCTAAAAAATGCTGGCGTTATTTCGTAGATCAACCGAAATAACGCCAGCATTTAGTTTTTCATTTACCATTTTGTTGTGCCGATACTGCTTTTAATAGTCAGTCGGTTAGGATTTCTTACGTTCATTTCTCATAATTGAAAGTGACTGTTTCAATGAACTCCATAAGCCACCTTCACTATAAACAAGAACATTTGATTTATACATATTCGCTGAGAAGAACATTAGCAGGAATGTGACAATGATTAACACTACAAGTGAAATCAATACACTAGTCATTCCCACTGTCTCATTCGCCAAACGAATCGGCATAATATAAGAAGAAAGGAACGGAATATAGGACGTGATCCGAATCACGATATTGTTTGGATCAGATGCGCCTAAGATCAACCCAAGCATATAGCCACCTAAAGAAAGATAAGTAACTGGTAAAATCGCTTTTGCTGTATCTTCTGCTTTGTTGACTAATGATCCACATAAAGCCGCTAAAACGGAGAAGATCAAGATACCAAAGAACATAAACAACAATGCGTACCATAAAAATGGACCGATGATCTTATCTAGTGAAATATTCTCTATGATACTTTTTACAAAATCCATATGTTTAAATTGTTGGAATCCCACAGTCAAAATCACACCGTATAGAGCCATCTGCGTTAAAGCAACTAACAAGACACCAGTCAATTTACCATAAAAATGTTTTTGAGCTGTCGTACTTGATAAAATGACTTCCATGATTCGAGTTCCCTTTTCAGAAGCAATTTCTTGCGCGATGATTTGTGAATAAGTCAGGATAATGATAAATAAGATAATGGTTGCTGCATAACTAATCGCATATTGTACGCCAGAATTATCTTCTCCAACTTTCATTTTGTTATTACTATCAAAACTTACTTTTTGTCTAGTCAAACTTGCTGGTTGACTAAGACTAGCTACTTCTTCAGGAGAAAGTCCCAGTTGGCTAGCTCGCAATAGTGATTGCAACCCAGTTAATTGCTGTTGGATCAACAATTGTGTACTTTGTCCTAACGAATTTTCACTGTAAAGTTGACCTTTTAGCTGATCGTTTTCGACCGTGACGACTAAATAGGCATCAATTTTTTCATCGGATAATTCTTTTTGAGCTTGTGTTTGCGAATCAACCGCTTGAAAGCTGAACTCATCGGTTTTTACTTGTTCAAGCTGTTGCGTTACTTGTTGATTTTCGGACAATACACCAATTTTATTAATCTCACTGTTTTGCTGAGCAAAATTGCCTGCTAAATAAACGATCCCTATCATAACGAATGGCACTAAGATCATAATCAAGAAAGAGATAGATTTGACATTTTTTAAATAAACATCTTTTGTAATGATCCAAAATTTACGCATCAATCTCACCTGCTTTCATTTTGAATATCTCTTCTAAGGTAGGCGGTTGTTGATTGAACATTGGAATATAGCCAAATTGTGTTGCTCGGGTAAAGATTTCTTTTCCTACATCAGGATCGTTTAAAGTGATTTCAAGCGTTTGATCTTCATGAGTGACGACTTTTTCGACCCCTTCGATCATTGCAACTTCCTGCTGGGACAAGCCAGATTCTAAGAATAACTTTGTACGTCCAAAAGAATTTCTGATTTCATGGACTTTCCCGCTTAACACCATTTTTCCATTACGTAACATAATTAAATGATCACAGATTTTTTCAACATTATCCATATTGTGACTGGAGAAAATAACACATGAGCCATGTTCTTTTAACTCAATGATCCCGTCTTTCAGCAATTCTGCATTGACTGGGTCAAGCCCACTAAACGGCTCATCCAATATGATCAATTTAGGTTCATGGATCAACGTAGCAATCAATTGAACTTTTTGTTGATTTCCTTTAGACAATGATTTTACTTTATCGGTTTTCTTTCCTTTTACTTGGAACTTTTCCATCCAAAAATCGATTTTTGGTTCGATCTCTTTTCTTTTTTTGCCTCTCAATTCAGCAAAATACAACAATTGCTCTTGAATCGTTACTTTCGGATACAACCCACGTTCTTCAGGAAGATAGCCAATAATGTCATAGTCTTTTTCTCCCAAAGGTTGTCCATTCCATAAAACTTCCCCTTGATCCTGTGTCAAAAAATCTAAGATCAATCGAAAAGTTGTGGTTTTTCCTGCCCCGTTTTGTCCGATCAGCCCCATAATCTTTCCATCAGGTATTTGAAAAGACACATGATCAACAGCGGTATAGTCTCCAAACGTCTTAACCAAATCTTTCACTTCTAACATCGTCTCACTCCTTCGTCTCCATTTCTGCTACCGTATTCAGATAGTTCAGACAACTTAAATCGCATACAAATGCAAAAAATGAAATAGTCCAGAGATTCTTTATCAATTAAAGGTCCAAAGTCTATTGAAAAATGAATAGTTTAAAAAGAAAACCATTCTTTCCCACTTTTTCATTGAAACAACGACCATTTTGACATTTATTCAATCTAGGTTGGCTATAATCATTTCCAATAGTCATCATAGCGCTTCCCGCCTCGTCGAACTAAAACGAATTCTACATCATTTGTTATACAAAAAATCATAGGACACTTTACGTGGTTTGTAAAGTGTCCTATGCTAGTTCTCATGCAATTTATCAAAAACATTTTGAGCAACATTTTTTGGTAGCCCAATTTGTTGGAGTTCTTCCATCGTTGCTGCCGTAACATTTTTTAACGATTTAAATTCTTTTAGAAGTAATTTTTTTCTTTTCGGTCCTAATCCTTCGATTTCATCCAGCTTAGAAGCAAAACTATTTTTACTTCGTAGTTGTCTATGGAATGTGATCGCAAACCGATGGACCTCATCTTGGACCCGTTGAAGTAAAAAGAACTCGGGCGAATTTCTTTCCAATGGAACCACCGAAAGTTCATTTCCAAAAAGGAGTTCATTCGTTTTATGCTTATCATTTTTAGCCATACCAGCCACTGGTATGTCGATCCCAAGTTGATTTTCTAAAACATCTTTGGCGACATCCACTTGCCCTTTCCCGCCATCGATCAAAATCAAATCAGGTAAAGGGAGACCTTCTCGAATGACACGAGAATATCTTCGATAGATCACTTCTCGCATCGAAGCATAATCATCTGGTCCTGTGACTGTTTTGATTTTATATTTGCGGTATTCTTTTTTTGCTGGCTTTCCATCGATGAATACCACCATTGCCGCTACTGGATTGGTTCCCATGATATTCGAATTATCGAAGGATTCAATCCGAACAGGTGTAGGAATATTCATGGCATTCCCTAAACGTTCCACTGCCCCAATCGTTCGTTCTTGCTTTCTAGCAATCAAATCAAATCGTTCATTCAATGCAACCGTAGCATTTTTATTCGCAAGTTCTACTAATTTTTTCTTTTCACCACGTTTAGGTTGTAAAACTTTTGTGGACAACAATGCCTCCACACTCGGTTGATCGATCGTGTCAGGAATCAAGACTTCTTTAGGAATAAAATGTTCATTTTCTTGATAAAACTGCCCGATATAAGTCAGAAAATCCTCTTCTGCTTCATTATAAAAAGGAAACATCGACACATCCCGTTCAATCAATTTCCCCTGTCTGACAAAGAATACTTGGACACACATCCAGCCTTTGTCAATGGCATAACCAAAAACATCTCGATCCACCAGATCTGTATTGGTCATTTTTTGACGAGTCATAATCGTTTCAATGGCTCGTATCTGATCGCGGTATTCTGCCGCTTTTTCAAATTCCATCTTTTCGGCAGCTTGAACCATTTTTTGGTGGATTTCTGATTCAACTTTTTCATAGCCACCATTTAAAAAGCTTTTAACTTCATCAACGATTTTCGTGTAAACTTGTGGATCAACATCAAAATAATAAGGACAAAGGCATTGTCCTAAGTGATAATACAAACACGGTTCTTTCGTTTGGCTAGGTTTACACTTGCGTAACGGAAACAACCGATCAAGGATTTTTTTGGTCTCGTTGGCTGCGCCAACATCTGGATATGGTCCAAAATAAACTGCTTTGTCTTTTAACACTTTACGTGTAATAACTAAGCGTGGGTACTTTTCGTTTGTGATTTTCAAAAAAGGATACGTTTTATCATCTTTCAACATGATATTGTATTTAGGATCATTTTTCTTGATCAAATTGATTTCTAAAAGTAAAGCTTCGATATTGGATTCTGTAACGATATATTCAAAGTCTTCGATCTCACTAACTAATCGTTCGGTTTTGGTATTATGACTACCTGTAAAGTAGGAACGGACTCTATTTTTGAGAATCTTTGCTTTCCCAACATAGATGATGGTGCCATTTTTATCTTTCATCAAGTAGCAGCCAGGTTGATCAGGAAGTAAGGCTAATTTATTTTTGATACGTTCGTTCATGAAATACTTCCTTTCAAATTTCATTGAATTAATTATAACATGTCTGTCAAAAAGAATCGTAATCGGCTCATTTGTTTCCTAGACTTGTTTGAGGGTTTAGATAAATTAGAGAAAGGTTTTACTGAAATTTGTGCTAAGGACAAAAAAACCGAGATATCAATCCATTGATTGATATCTCAGTAACATTCCAGATGTTTATAAATATTGATCGATCATTTGACGTAATTGCTCTTTCGAGTGTACACCAACCGCTTTTTCAACGACTTGCCCATCTTTTTTCAACAATAATGTTGGAATACTCATAATCCCAAATTGTTGAGGTGTTTGTGGGTTTTCATCTACATCCATTTTTACGATTCGGAATTCATCTTCATCGTATTCTTCTGACAGCTGATCTAAAATTGGTGCTTGCATGCGACAAGGTCCACACCAAGTTGCCCAAAAGTCGATTAATACTAAGCCTTTATCTGTTTCTTCGTTAAATGTCGTATCTGTAACTACTTGTGACATATCAAAGACCTCCATTTTTTAGTCTAGAGTCATTATAGCACCTTTCTTGATTCGAGACGAGCCTTCTGCTTACATTTAGTAAGTTTTATTTAAATTTAACGATCGTCGCCCCATTACCGCCTTGGTTAGCAGGAGCAAATTCAAAACTTTTGACACTTCGATGATTTTTCAAGTAGTCGGTGATTCCTTGACGCAAAGCTCCGGTCCCTTTTCCATGTACGATCGTTACTTGGGGATAGCCAGCAAGGATCGCTGAATCAAGGTATTGGTCAACCTCACTCAATGCTTCTTCATAGCGTTTGCCACGAAGATCTAGTTGGTTCGACACGTGACTAGCTGATTCAGAACGTACAGCATGAATGACCCGCTGTTTTGGTTCCTTTTGTGGTGCAACGGGCGTTAATTCACTTTCAGAAACATTCATTTTTAAAATCCCGATTTCCACTTGCCATTGCTCCCCGTTTTTACGTAACAAGGTTCCTCTTTGACCATAAGTTGTCACTAAAACTTCATCGCCTGGTTTCAATGTTTTTTGTTCTTTGGCTTTTTTCAACACTTTATTTTTTTTCAGTTGTTCTTCTTGATGTAAGTTTGCCAATTTGGTTTTTGCATCAATCAATTGGTGCTCTTTTACATTTCCTTGTCCTACTTGTTGTTGCATTTTACGAATATCTGCAATGATTTTTTCCGCATTTTCTTGTGCTTCAGAAACTAATTCATTGGCTTTTTTCTTGGCTTTTTCGATTTCTTTTTCTCGTTCTTCAAAGAAATAGCGATACGCCTCTTTTAAGTTTTCATATAACTCTTGTGCTTCATCAACGTAGTGGCGCATTTCTAAATACTCCGTTTCAGCCATTTTTCGTCGATTTTCTAAATCAGAGATCATTTCATTTAAATCTTGGCTTTCGTCATTCATCAATTGTTTGGCTTCATTGATGACTGATTGATCTAATCCTAAGCGGCTAGAGATTTCAAATGCGTTACTTCGCCCTGGTACACCAATCAACAGACGATACGTTGGACTAAGTGTATCAACGTCAAATTCCATACTTGCATTGATTGTATTCGCCCGATTGTATCCATAAACTTTTAGTTCTGGATAGTGTGTCGTAGCCATCACATAAGCCGATTTTTTCCCAAGATCGTCTAAAATAGCAATCGCTAAAGCTGCCCCTTCTTGAGGATCTGTTCCTGCGCCTAATTCATCAAACAAGACTAAACTTTTTTCATTCACATGTGCCAAGATATCGACGGTGTTTGTCATATGGGAAGAAAATGTTGAGAGACTTTGCTCAATGGATTGTTCATCACCGATGTCAGCAAATACTTCCTCAAAAATACCGATTTGACTTTCTTCATCTACAGGGATCGGTAAACCCGATTGCCCCATCAATTGTAACAATCCTAAAGTTTTTAAAGTGATCGTCTTTCCTCCAGTATTTGGACCAGTAATCACGATCGCTTGGTACTCTTTCCCAATACTGATATCATTAGCCACCACTTTTTCTTGATCAATCAACGGATGTCTTGCTTGTTTTAAAATGACATGATTTTCTACACTGATTGCAGGAACGATGGCTTTCAGTTCTTTCCCAAAACGTGCTTTGGCGTTCATCAAATCTAGTTTACCGATCACGTATGCGTTATGAATGATTTCATGTCGATGAGGAACCAGTTCAGCAGAAAGTTCACTTAAAATACGTTGGATCTCATTACGCTCTGCAATTTGATACTGTCTCAAGCGATTATTTAATTCAACGATTTGCTTTGGTTCAACGAATAATGTTTGACCAGAAGCACTTTGATCATGGACTACCCCACCAAAGACACCCCGGTATTCTTGCTTGACAGGAATCACATAGCGATCATTTCGCATGGTAATGATCGTATCACTTAAGTATTTGGCGTTTTTCCCCCGAACAATGCCATCTAGTTGTTCTCTCACCGTTTGTTCACTTCGACGAATATTTTGACGAATGATTTTTAATTCAGGGGAAGCATCATCTGTTACTCGCCCATCTTCATCGATCGACTCTTTTAAACGTCGATTCAATTCGGGGATCGTCACCAATTGTTCTGCCCAGAAATAAAGACGTAAAAATTCAATTTCGCTATCTGCTAAATCAGCAAAGAATCGTTTTAATTCACTTGTAGTCGATAAAACACGTGCAACTTGCGCTAATTCGAGTCCATTCAAATCAGCACCGATCTCAATTCGTTTCATATGAGGTCGAATGTTTTCTAACTTAGGAATAGGGATTCCCCCACGTAACCTTTGAACTTTTAAGCCATCTTCTGTTTCTGCTAACCAATCTGTTAATTTCTCTTGTTGGTTGATCGGCACTAACTTTGCGAGTTCTTCTGTTCCTTGCGCGGTTACCACAAACTGACGAACAAGCTGTTTCACTTTTTCAAATTCTAATGTTTCTAGGATTCGATTATTCACGTTATCACCCTAACTTTCACTAAAAGAAGTTGTCACATTTCGCATTGACTCATTGGTCTTTGCTGTCCTGTCACAACTTCGTTTTTTTCTTTCACTACTTACTATTATACTATTACAAAAAATTTTTGATTAGTTTATCACATTCGTTATCCATAAATCATGGATTTTATTCGTTAGAAATGGTGTCTGCTCTACGATAAAGCGGGCAAGACTATTTCCACTAAATTGTTTTTGAACGATATCTACTGGCACAAAAGTCAATAAACTCAAGAGCAAAAATATCGTGACATAGGCAACGATTAAAGATAAGATGCCTCCCGCAAGCCAATCGACTTGTTTTAGGATCGGAATATAGGTCAAGCTATGAACAAAAATCCCGATAAAACGAGTAAGCAATCCTCCAATAAATAAAATCAGCAAAAAGGCGACTCCTGCATAAAAAGCTTCATCTAATCTGAAAGAAAATGTCTGATCAAAAAAGACCATTTGGGAATTAGATGTTACCGCAGGATAAGGAATATATAATTCCAGACGACTTGCTAGATCCTTATAAAAGTGCTGTGCTGCCATAAAAGACAAGATATAACCGATCGTATAAACGACCTGCATAGAGAATCCTCGTCTCGCACCTGAAAAAAATGCAAGCAGCAAGATAAATAAAATCAAAAGACTTAACATGTCTTGTTCCTTTCTCTTTCATCAATTTGAAGATTTTTGTTTGATTTGACCTTTTCTTTTTTCATTTAAAATTTGTTGGGCTTCCACATGATTCTTGATTTCTCGATCTGCTTGTCCGTTTTCTTTCAACACTTCTCGTGCTTCGTTTTCAATCGCTTCAATTCTTTTGATTCGATTTTCCATTTCCACAAATTTGATCATTTTTTTCTTTAAATCTGCTACTTCTTTTTCAAGTTCGAGATTTCTTTCTTGCTTCTTCAATTGATCCGAGAGCGCATTGACAGCCATTAAGATCGCTGCTTGTTCATTATCGATTTGCGGAGACAAATCCTTCAATTCTTTTAGTTGTTCATTGATCAAATTTGTCACGATATCCATATGGTGCTTTGTTTCACGTCCAATAATCGTGTAAGTTTGGTCGGCAATCACTGCTTTATAGCGTGTTTTTTCGTGCGCCATCCGAATCATTTCCCCCTATTGATAAAATTATTATCTAGTGTACCATGAAATTAATGATTTAACAGTTGTACACAAATTTTCTTATATTTACCTTATCATTATATGATAAACTTTGAAAAAATGCTATGTCTCATCCCCAACTGAACGACAAGGAACTATTAAGGGATCTTTCATCTAACAAGCATCTAAATTTATTAATTTAACTAAACTGGAGGTACATAATGAGTAATATTATCATCAAAGTAACGACTGCCCAAATGGAAAAAATGAAACAAGCTTATCTTTCTTATCTTTTACCTAAAAAAATTCCTTATACCGTATTTGCCGCTAAAAAAAATGGCACGACCATCACTGCATACACCTCAGGAAAAGTCATGTTCCAAGGTGCAAATGCCGAAAAAGAAGCAAGTCAATGGGGCGAAGCAGCTTCAGCAAAACCCAAAGCTGGAAAAACAGCTGCATCTTTGCCTAAGAACATCGAATCTTTATCTGTATTAGGAAGTGATGAAGTGGGAAATGGGAGTTACTTCGGTCCATTGACAGTTTGTGCTGCTTACGTGGCCAAGGAGCAACTAACACAACTAAAAAAACTAGGCGTTCGTGATTCAAAAGAATTAAAAGATCCTCAAATCATTCAATTGGCTAGTATCTTGAAGAAGACGATCCCTTATCAACTTTTAGTACTCGAGCCTAAAAAATATAACGAGATCCAACCGAAATACAATGCTGTGCGTATGAAAGTTGCTTTGCATAATCAAGCGATCCATCTACTGCTGAAAAAAATTGCTCCTGTCAAACCAGAGGCAATCTTGATCGATCAGTTTACACCAGAAAGCAATTATAAAAAGTATGTCCGTTTGGAAAAAAATCAAGTGCAAGAAAAACTCTATTTTGTGACCAAAGGAGAACAATACCACTTAGCGGTAGCTGCGGCATCGATCATCAGCCGAGCAAGTTTTCTAGAAGAATTAGCTAAAGAATCAGCAGAGATCGGTCTAGAGTTACCTTCTGGCGCTGGAACAAAGTCGGATCGAATAGCTGCAAAAATCATTGAAAAAGGTGGCATTGATTTGTTAGCAAATTATGCAAAATTACATTTTGCGAATACTGAAAAAGCAAAAAAAATGAGTTTATGATATCCCTTTAACGCTTTATTCTAAAAATAATAAACGTTGTTTCAGAAATCATTCTATAGGAATGAAGCGTTGAAGCAACGGTCATAAGACCTCTTAAAATAGGCTATCCAATTGGTCATTTGACCTTAAGAGCATAGCCTGATCTCTTAGATAGCATAAAAACTCCCATCACAGTAGAATAGAACTTTTTTCCACTGCGATGGGAGCCAACTATTTAGTCCCAAACGTTAAAACTTAGTATGTTTTCCCCATTAATAACCAGCAATTTAATCAATCAACTCCCAAGGTCCCCATTGTTCAGTACCTGGTTCTTCCCCGCTTGTCCACCATTTCGCTTGATAGTTTTGCCCTTTATGAGACACCTTATCACCAGCTTTGTAAATATTTGTAGCACTCCATGCTTCATATTTTGATGAAGATGTGCTATCTAGTGTTGTTACACTCAAAGGTTGACTGTGTTCTGAAACATTACCAGAATGATCAAACGCTTTTACAGTATAAATGTACGTTGAACCAGCCATTAAATATTTGTCAATATAATTGGTAGTAGCTGTTTGACCAACTTGTTGTCCGTCACGATAAACATAATAACCTGCTACTCCTTTATTATCCGTCGAAGCGGTCCAGTTCAACGTCACGCTTGTCTCTGTCACATTTGAAGCTGTCAGATCAGTCGGAATAGATGGTGCTTCTTTATCTTCTGGATCTGGTGTTGGCGTTGGTGTTGGATTAGTTGAATCCTCTCCATAAATCGTTTGTTGCGAGATATCTATACCGGCTTTTGTAATTCTTTGTGCTAGATTTATAGAAGCAATATGATCAACGGATACATCAGTTGCATTTGATTTTAATCTAAACGTATATGTCTCCCCTGGTTTAAGCTCTTTTCCTTCATAAACCCCACTTAAATCGATCGTCACCGTTCCATTTGAGGTTGAAACCTCGCCTGCTTTGTAATCACCACTACTAAGAATTTCATTTGAATTCAACGCTAAAGTGTATCGTGGTAATTTAATTGTCTTGTGAGAAGATTCAATAGCTGATAAAACGTCCGAATTTTCATTTAGTGTTTCTTTATTTTTGATGACTAATTCATACCCTTTTGAACTGTTTTCAGAATAAGTAGAAATCCCTACCTCGACATTTAGATCACTTGATACAATTTTATGCTCTGGAAGTTTTTCTGTACCAAACAACCCATTTTTGATTGCTTTGGTCAGTTCATCTCTTTTCGTACTCGTTGTTGGCTTATCTTGCGATTGCATCCAAGAGATTACACCACCTAATTCATGCTCTTTCACATATTGCGTTTTGTAATTGATTGATTTTACATTGTCATAGGTAAAGAACTCTTTTGAAACTTCGCTGTATAAAAATGGTGCTTTGGCTGTATCATCCCAATATTCTTTTAGAGTCGGGATTTTAGTTTTTAATTCATCAATGTTTCGGTAGGACCAAACTCCACCTGCTCGGCCACCATCCCCAAGTGCCAGAGAATGTTCATTGTCCGCACCATATGTCGGCGTTTGGTCTGCATCTTTATTGCTTTTTTCAGCAGGTTGGAATAATCCAGGAGTATTTTGGTCTGTCCCTTTAGCTACTTCATTCCACCCACGAGTATAGAAAGCTGCGCCGATAACGATTTTTTCTGAAGGAGCCCCATGTTCTTTCAAAAAGCGAACGGTCTGATCAACGGATAATCCATTTGCATAGTTCGGGTCGTTAGGATTACCATAAAGTGCAGTATGATGACCACTTGTTGCACTCCAAGCACCATTCATGTCATAAGTCATCATATTCGCAAAGTCAACTACTTCAAATAGTTGTTTGATGTCAATTCCCTTGTCCAACATTCCTTGGGACGCAGGTAATGCTACAGAAAGTTCATAAGTCTTACCTAATTCCACTCCTTGTTTATCGATCGCCGCTCGAATATCTTTTAATAGTAAAATATAATTTTCTTTATCCTCTGGTTTTGCGTTAG
This sequence comes from Enterococcus sp. C65, assembly GCF_040887165.1. Lineage (NCBI taxonomy): Bacteria > Bacillati > Bacillota > Bacilli > Lactobacillales > Enterococcaceae > Enterococcus > Enterococcus sp. C65. Next base: position 252,642 of record NZ_JBFOFG010000006.1, read on the forward strand.
GTGTTCCTTCATCATTTTTGTTGTCGACACGATCAGGCTCACGAACATCTGCTGGATATTCCCAATCAATATCAACGAAATCCATGTTGGTATATTTTAAGAATTTAGTAATGTTTTCCACTAATTTTTTTCGTTTCGCAGGACTAGCTGCAACTTCAGAAAAATCACCCGATTTTGACCATCCACCTAATGACACGCCAATTTTTAAGTTTTTATTTTGTCCACGCAAATTTTGAAGCGCATTCAACAAACCAGAAGCAGCATTTCCCCATCCGACTTCTGCTTCACCTGCTGGCACGCCTACAGCGGCTTCTTTATCTGTAAATTTCAACTCACCATTACTATCAAAATCTAAAAAGGCATAATTTAAATGCGTCAATTGGTCTGCGGCAATATCTTTAGGATAAAATTCTTGTTCTCCTCCCCAAATCGACCAATCACCATAATACATCACATTACGATAAGACGCTTTTTTTGTAATTTCCTGAGCTTCTTCAGCATGCACATGTTCTTTGTGGCTGAATAATGGCGTTGTCAGATAAATAACAGAAGAAAATAACATCGCTGCCAAACTAATTTTTTTCAACTTTTTCATTTTTAACCCTTCCCCTCTTTTTCTATACGAACTCCCCTAATAAAACTTATTATCCATAAAACAAATCAGTTATTTTTAATAAACCAACCTCCTAAAAAACAAAAAATGATAACCCTTACAAAACAAGGTTAACATTATCTTATCAAAGCATCAAATGATTTGATATTTTTGTATTGCATATTAACATTTATATATTTATAGTTATCTGAAATAACTAATAAATATCCCTATTCTCTTATCTCTTTTCCATCTTTTTTTACTGCTTTATTTAAAATAACTTTTATTTTTTATTTTTATATTTATAAAAGAACAAAAAAAGCATTCCACCAAAATAAATTGGACAAAATGCTGCGAATCTTTTTATGTATGATTTGTTCATTTTTGAATGTATCCTCTTAGAGTTGGATCTTCCTGATTCTTTTCGTTTCATCATTAACATTTAACTGAAAACTTTTTCAACGAAATTGACGATCATATTTAATCTGCGATTCCTGCTCTCTAAAACAATTTAATGTACGTAAGTATCGTTTAGCCGATTTTAAATGTTCAGCTAGTGGTTTTTTTTCTCCAAGATAAGTATAATAATTAGCTAACACGACTCTTTTTACCTCGTCTTTAGTGATGGTCTCTAATGTTAGCTTTTTGATGGTTTCTTTTGCAATTTTGACTGGCATTTTTTGTAAGAAAAAGTAATTGACCAGCGCATGTATATGTCCCCCCTTGGATCGGTTCTCTTTGATTAACTCATCACAACGTTTCCTTATGTCCCTTTTCCCTTTGTTGATCTCATCTGCTGAGAGTTTACCATCAAAAATCGGTTGAAATAATGGAATCTCATAACGATCACTTAATCGATTACTGATTCTTCTACTTGCACCTATGGAAATCAATGTATTTTCTATTTCTTTCCTTTGCCAGAGCCAATCATCCTTTTTTTGTACGATGATATGATCACAATACTTCTCAATGGCGCTCACCTTTAATTCCTCTGAAGAAACGGGCAAAGGAAAATCAAACCCATCAATCACATGGAGTGTTTCCTTTAGTGGTCTCTCTGTAAATAATAGAAAATGAACAATAGCCTTCATTCCTTTTTCATTACCTAAATCCTTTAAAAAAGAGTGACAACGATTCAACTGTCCAGATAAACGTCCAGCTTTGGGGAATAACTCTTCATTTACATGGTTATTGATCAACGTGACTAATTCTTGATTCGCTCCCCTTAAGGCAAGGGCATTTTCACTTGATTTTTTCCACTCAATGAGCCCTAATTTATTAAAAGATGCTTGGCACTCCTTAACAAGTCTTACTTCTTCTTTGATAGTCAAATAACTATTATCAAGAACAACATTTACTTTTGAAGGGATTTTTGTAAAAATTTCCTCAAGAATATCTGGAGGCAGCTCTTGAAGCACGAGATAATTCCGTGTTGCCAATGGCTCAAAACGTTCACAACGTTGGACTACTTCGTCAATGAGTTTTTGAGACGACTTCATCTTCAAAGAAGGAAGCAAGGTGACATTTAGTATCTTACTCAATTGATCGATCTGCGTTCGATTCATTCCTCGTAAAACAAGATATTCCTCACATTTTTTCTTTCCAACAGTTCCCTCAGATCCTATCAACATCGATTGGCACTTGTACACTTCCTCGAATTGTTTCTGTAAATAAAATTTATTGATAGTTTTAGGAAACCTTAGATCTCTAAAAATTTTATCAACATACTTGGGCGCTGTATTTTGTAACAATAAGTATTTTTGGATCGCTACAAAGCCTTTTTTTGGCCCTAAGTCTTCTAAAAAAGAATTGCACCGATCAACTAATGTGCTAATTGCCCCTCTTTTAGTCATATCTATCATTGGGAATATTGATTGATCGATGTATTCATTCATTTGATGAAGCTGTTGTAAACTAGGATAAGTTAAAATAAAATAATTCTCGAATTTTTTTCTGCCCATTTCTGATCCTAATTCTCGAACAAATTGGCTATATTTTATATATCTAGTTAAACAAAAATGGAAATTTTTTCGTTCCTCATCATTCATAGAATCTTTTATTCGCTCTATGACTTCGATATTGATTGCAGGAGGGAAATCTTCCAACATAAGGTAATTATTGACTGATTTAACTCCATTTACTTTGTTTGGATACCAGTAATTTAAAAAACTTTGGCAATATTTGACTGCTTTAGTTATTTTCTCCTCCTTTGATAAAGGTTCATCTTTCAAGGAAGGCAATAAATTGATGTTTAAAATTTCTCCTATCCGATTGAAAAATTTACGATCTACTCCTTGTAGAACTAGCCGATTTTCTACTTCTGTTGCCCCCATATTATTATAATAGAGCGTTGTAACGAGAAGGTCTTTATACTCTTTTTGATTGATTGTCTTGGGTAATTGAACTTCATTAAGTATATCCTTCGCTCTGTCTGCTGTTGTATTTTGCAACAATAAATAATATTGAACAGCTAATAATCCTTCTGTCTCACCGAAATCCTCTAAAAAAACATTACATCTTTTGGCCGTCAAAGTAATTTGTTTAGAGGATCTGGAATTCTCCCATGTAGGAAACAAAAATTCTCCAATTGTTGCACTTATTTTGTTGTATTCAGATCGAGGAAGTTCATTTAAAATGAGTTGATTTTCAATTGCTTTTATCCCTTCATTTGTGCCATATTTGACCAATGTTTCATTGAACTTTTTATGTAATTGTTTTTTCTTTTCTATCTTTTTAAAAAATCCATGTTTGTTCACAGTTCCCTTAAAAAGTAGTCCTTCAACAATTTCTTTAGTCAATTCTGGACTCAGGTCATGTAGCACAAGATAATTTGTAATAGCTTTTTTTCCTATCGCACTATTAAAAACATTTAGCAGCGATTGACAGTATTGAGTGGCTTCGTTAACTATCTCTTGCTGGGTTTTATCCTTAACTATTGGTAAGAAATCCATCTTCTTGATTTGACTGACTGTCTCTATAGACTTTCGATTTGCCCCTTCCACTAATAAAAGGTGTTCGATACTTCGTTTTTCATCTATCTCTTTGATTTTCTCTAATAAATAGCAAACATAACTATCCCTATCTAAATAGAACAAAGTTCTTTTCATTTCTCTTTCCCTTCTCGTTTATTCATTGAGCTTAAGTATAAAGTGGAAAATAGGGAGAAACGTTCCTTTTTTTTCAAAAAAAAAAATTTATTGAAATCCCCTAATAGAAAAGCCGCTTCAACTAACGAATGAATCCCATCGGCAACATTAACACAAAAAAACGGCGTGCAAGTGTTCGTTCTTTGAAATAGATCTGATGTTTTGGAGACAACAAATAGTGTCTCCAAAGCATCAGATCCATCCAATCGAACGGAGCTTACACAACCGTTATTCGTCTCAAGCTAAACAATAACCCCATTTAAGTAAAGATCGATCAAAGTCGCCACATCAAAAGGCTGTTCCTCTGAATGACCAGATTCAGTAATATAAGGGGCTAGCAAAAGGAAAAAATGTTTCGCTGCCAGTTCCTGTGTGACGTTTTTTCGTAATAGTTGTTGATGATTGGCAAAAATCTTTTCAAAAGGTTCCCGATAATTCTTTTTCCATAAACAAAACAAATGATTTCTTGTTTCAGCTGAAAGATTGAGCTTCAAATCATGCAGCATCATAAACAAATCAATGAGATGGGTTTCGATAAGATATTCAGCCATCTTAGTCAACGTTTGTTGAAAATCATCGGCACCCGTCGCGGCGATCTTCCTCAAATCGTCCCCTACTGTTTTCAAATGTTGTTCCAGAACTGCCTGGTAAAGTTTTTCTTTGTCACTAAAGTAATGATAAAGATTGGGTTGGGTAATCCCGGCGTTCTTAGCAATTTCACGAGTAGACGTGCCGAGATAGCCTTTTGACATAAACAAATGATTGGCTTCATGTAAAATCTTTTTTTGCGTGTCTTTGTTATAGCGATGAACCACATACACACCTTCTTTTTATGCTTATTCTGTTTTTTCTTGAAAAACACCGTCTTCCATCATAAACACTTTATCACATTTGTCAATCAGGCGTGTATCATGGGTGACCATAATGATGGCTTTATTTTTTTCTTTCGATTCTTTCGCTAAAATATCTACGACTTCTCTTGCTTTTTCTGAATCTAAACTGGCTGTTGGTTCATCTGCTAAAATAATGGACGGATCGTTGTAAAGCGCTCTAGCAATGGCGACTCTTTGCCGTTCTCCTCCTGATAATTCTTCTGGATATTTGTTGACCAATTCGGCAACACCTAACTGTTCAAATAGTTCATTCGCTTCTTTCTGACGATTCTCATGTTTGACTTTATCCACTAATATCAATTGCTTTTTGACCGATAAAAATGGAACCAAATTAGACGCTTGTAAAATAAATCCGATTTCCTTAAAACGTAATTTTACCCGCTGATTCTCAGGTTGAGCACTAAATTCTTGCCCATTGATCAAAACAGACCCTTTACTAGGCGTTTGTAAGCCACCTGCAATGGTCAAGAAAGTACTTTTTCCTGAACCAGAAGGACCGATGATCGCAACAAATTCGCCTTTATCTACACTAACATTGGTTTTTTTCAGTGTGTGGACGATTTGATCACCATCTTTGAAATTCTTTTCGACATCTTTAAATTCGATTGCTTTCATTTTTTTCATCTCCTAACCAATTGCCTTCAATGGATCGATTTTTACAATTGCTCGTACCGAAAACAGCGCACCTAAAATGGCGACCACTAACATCAAAACACTGATAACTCCGAAAAATAACCAATTACTTTGAAAAGGTACGGTATCTGGTAAAAGGAACGAGGTCCCCACTGTTCCCAACAAGCCAAGACCGATCCCAAAGAATGAGAGTAAGAAGGTTTGGGCCACTACTGAGCGAGCGATAAACCCTCCTGTCATTCCTTGCGCCTTCAAAACACCAAAAATATTGATTTTTTGCATGGTCAACACATAAATGAAAATTCCGATTACAATCGCTGCAATCACGATCAAAAAGCCGATCATAAAACCAAAAGTGAGTACTTGCGCACTATAGCCAGGTAATTCATTGATAAATTTAGAAATGCTGATTTTTTCAAGATCATTTGGTAAATCATCTATCTGCCCTCTAACAACCACCGCGTTGATTCGAGCATTCTCACTTGTATCTGTTTTTTCAAAACGAATTTCTTGGTAAGCATCAAGTGTTGTATATAAAACCGGCGATACATTGAACTTCGCATTTTCGGTAAATCCAGTTAATCGAAAGGTTTTGTCACTACCAGAAAGTTTAACTGTATCGCCAATTCCTAGACCATACTCTTCTTTTAAGCTAATATCACCCACTGCTTCATCGTTCCCAACAAAGGCCTTACCTTCAACAATATTAGGCATGATAAATTGATCTGGATCAATACCAAAAAAACTCACATTGATTTTTCCTGCCTCATCGTTGTCTTTACTGGTTACGACCCCTGGTGTTTGTGCTAAGTAAGCCACCTTATCCCCTTTTACTTCTTGCGCTGTCTTTTTCGTGATCATTGACATCCCTAGGTTCGTATTGGCATCTTTTGACAGTACAATATAGTCTGCCTCCCACTTATCGACAGCCGTTCGGTTATCTTGTGCCAGTCCATACGCTAAACCGGTTAAAAAAAAGACCAAATATGCAATTAAAAACATCACCCCAGCAACCAACGCATAGCGTAATTTTGAATGTATGATTTCATTTAATGCTAAAAACATCTAACTCCTCCTTTAAAAGTTTATCAAACAATAATACAAGTTTATCACTTGATAAATTTTTAGAGGAATAATCTGCTCACAAAAAAACGGTAAGGCTAAATAAGTTTGCCTCACCGTTTGATTATCGCTATAAAACTGGTTAATATCTTGTTGAAATATTCTTTCCTAAAACAAGCACAGTCATTCAAAAATGCTATCCAAAGTCACTATCTGTTCCTGCTGTTTTGCTACTTAATCCCTATTGATAAACCGATTTTTTGTCTTAACACATGAAACGATTTTCTCTCAATTTTGCGTTTTTGATGTCTTCAACAGTTTGAGTTCCAGCTAATTGCATGACCATTTCAAGTTCTGTTTTGAAAAAATCAAATACTTGTTTGATTCCTGTACTTCCACCTAAAGAAAGTCCATAAATGGCTGGTCTACCAATGGCAACTAAATCAGCTCCTGAAGCAATCGCTTTAAAGACATGTTGCCCTCGTCTAACACCGCTATCAAATACGATCGGTACACGTTTATCCACAGCTTCAGCTACATAGCGTAATGAATCAAAAGAAGCTGGACCACCATCTAACTGTCTACCACCATGATTGGAGACCCAAATCCCTTGTGCACCAGCATCAAGAGAACGATACACATCATCTTCTGATTGTACCCCTTTGACATAAACTGGCAACTCTGAATGGGTCGTAATAAATTCGATATCTTTTGGACTTAATTTTTGTTTAGACGATTTATAGACTGCATCCATCGTTTGACCGACTCCCGATTGGTAAGCTTGAACGATTGGCATGGGCAACGGAAAAGTAAAACCATTTCGCCGATCTGTTTCACGATTTCCGCCAACTGTTGCATCAGCTGTTAAAACAACCGCCTTTGCTCCGTTTCTTTTTGCCATTTCCAAGATATCCAAGTTGATCCCATCGTCCTTACTCATATAAAACTGAAACCATTGAGGAGCTTCAGGACCACCAGCTGCTCTAATTTCTTCCAAGGTACAAGAAGCGTAAGAACTAGCTGTATAGATCGTTCCAAATTCTGATACTCCTTTAGCCGAAGCTTTTTCAGCTTGTACATGGGCTAATCCATGCGCTGCTACTGGTGCCATAATGATTGGTGCGGCTAATGTTTCATCAGAAAAATAGGTCGTTGTATCAGGTAATTCCACATCTTTCAAAACATGAGGGATAACCAATTGATGATTAAAGGCTTTTTGATTTTCTCGATAAGTAAACAAATCCCCTGCACCACTACTGATATAGCCATATCCACCACTAGGGATTACTTGAGTAGCTGCTAATTCCAGATCTTCCATATTGATGAAATCAATCATCCCTTCATGTGTACCAGCTTGATAAACTTTTTCCATAATAAAGCCTTCTTTCTCTCGAATTAAGAACCATAAATTTTATGATAGCGTTTGCATCATTATCGTACCTCTCAAAAATGATACAGGCAAATAATCTGTTTGAACTCTAGCAGTAAAGTAGTAGTAAAATAATAGAGAGATTTTCTATGAAAGGTTCAATATTATGGTTGAAAAGAAGAGACTAAGCCAAAACCTGCCTCAGCCTCTTCTAGCATCTCTAAAAACAGGCTTACTTCTATCCTCTGGAAAACGCCCTGGAAGAAAAAGGTGTAGATTGTCAGAGGGAACTCTTGCTTCATTTGTGATGCTTATTTTTCTGTAATATAAGCTTCTCCTTGAGCGAATAGCACTACTTCTCCACCAATCACGATCCGCTCCCCTCGTAACTCACAATCAAGGTAGCCACCTCTTGGTGAAAGCTGATGGGCAATCATTTTTTTCTTACTTAATTTATTTGCCCAATAAGGAATAAGATTGGCATGAGCAGAACCGCAAACGGGATCTTCATTGATCGTTAATTTCGGGAAAAATGTACGAGAAACAAAATCTTCCTTCTGACCACGTGCGGTCACGATCACGCCAACGCCCAAATCAAAATTTTTAATAGCTGAAAAGTTTGGTTGCAACTGTTTTACGGTTTCTTCATCTGTTAGTTCAAAAAATAAATCTCGCGCTAAATAAGCAGCTTTGATTTTTGCACCGATCGCTTTTTCGTATTCAGGTAAAATTGCTACTTTTTTAGGCATGATACTTGGAAAATCCATATAGTAAGTTTCTTGTTGTTTTGTCACAAGAAGTTCGCCACTCTGACTAGTAAATTTGATTGTTTCTTCCTCTACCCCATAATAATTGAACAAAACAAACGCTGTTGCTAAAGTAGCATGTCCACATAAGTCGATTTCACGATCCGGAGTAAACCAACGTAACTCATAGTGTTCCTCCTTTTTGACAGTAAATGCTGTTTCAGATAAGTTATTCTCAATCGCAATTTTTTGCATCACCGTATCTGGTAACCACTTCTCTAAAACGTAGACTGATGCTGGATTTCCTTTAAACACTTCTTGTGTGAATGCATCAACAACATAATAACTTAACTTCATTTTATTCAGTCTCCTTAACTTTTTGATAAATATATTCTGCACAACATAGATCTTCAATCGCTAAGCCAACGGCATCAAAAATCGTGATTGTTTCTTGTTGGTCTTTTAACAATCTTTTTCCTGAAACCAATTCACTTAACGAGCCTGAGATCGCTGATTCTGATAATTCTCCTTCAGCAATCGGAATCAGTAGATCCCCACTTTCTTTCATTGCAGCTTCATAATCATCGACATAGATGGCACTGCGTTTCATCAACTCACTAGTGATTTCACGTGTATCTGGTGTAAACGTACCAATAGCATTGATATGCGTATTAGGAGTAAGCCATTCTTTTTTCAAAAACGCCTCTTTACTAGGTGTTAGCGTACAAATGATCTCAGCTTGTTCCACTGTTTCTGCGAGTGTTTCTCCACTTGAAAATTCAATTTCCGGGTATGCTGTTTGCATTTCCTCAATAAATTGTTGACTTCTTTCTTTACTCAAGTCATAGACAGATACTTTATTGATTGAACGTATAGCACAGATCGCATTCAAATGCGAGCTTGCTTGTTGTCCAGCCCCGATTAAAGCTAATGATGCCGCTTCTTTTTTCGCCAATATATCAGTGGCTAAAGCGGAAACTGCAGCGGTACGAATCCAAGTGACTGCATTCGCGTTGATTAGCGCTACAGGTACACCGTTTTTAGAATCAAATAATAGAATTTCCCCCAAATGTGAAGATAGTCCTTGTAAATGATTATCAGGAAATGCAGTAATGATTTTTGCACCAAAATAACGATCTTTACCAAGATAAGCAGGCATCATCGCAAAAACATTTTTGTTTTTACCATCTGGCAAAATCTCTACCATACGTGTATTTTGACTAATTTTTCCTTCGCCATAATCGCTAAAACACTGACGCATTACTTCAATTGCCTCTTGAAAATCTAATCGTGATACTGCTTCTTCAAAATCGATTTTTCTCATAAAAATCTCCCCCTCACGTCCATATATTATCATTGAATTATATACATTCAATAGTATAATTGTATGGAATACAATTTTAGAGGTGAATAAAATGCCCATAAATTCTTATGAAGATTATCCGATCACTTGGCGACCTGATAAAACAAAATTAACACGCCCCATCTATAAATCTCTGATCCAACAGCTAGAAGAAGATATTCTTACAAGTAAGTTACAAAAAAATACCCAACTTCCTTCTCAGAGAGAATTAGCCGACTATTTAGATATCAATTTTACAACTGTCGGTCAGGCCTATAAATATGGTATTGAGAAAGGTCTCTTGTACACCAATATTGGAAGTGGTACGTTCGTTTCCCCTAATGCTTTTACTTCAATCACGATTTCAACTAATCAAGTAGCTGAGCATGTGATTGATTTTGGATTAGTTAGTTCTTTTGAAGACTGCAACCATCTTGTCCTGCCTTTTATCCATTCAGTCAGTCTCAACCCCAATATCGTGGGTTTATTGAATTATCGTGACCCTATGGGAACCAATTTTCAATTAAAGACGGCAGTCGAGTGGTTACAGACTCAAGGGGTTCAAACAACGATTCATCATACCGCAATCGTTTCTGGGGTTCAAAATGGTCTTGCTGTGACACTTGCCGCCTTTTTTTCTCCTGGAGATCGAATCGCTATTGATCGATATACCTATTCCAATTTTATTGAGTTAGCGCATTTGTATCACTTAGAAGTAGTTCCGATCGATTTCGACCAAGAAGGAATGAAACCTGAATTATTGCTACAAGAGTGTCATAAAAAGAAAATAAAAGGGATTTATCTGATGCCTTCTTGTAGTAACCCCATTGGTTTTCAAATGTCTCTCCAACGGCGTAATGAATTGAAAGCTATTATTTCCAAAGAAAAGTTATTAGTTATTGAAGACGATATTCATTCTTTTTTAACGACCCATTTTCAACAACAAGTTTTGCCACCGTTTCAACAGCTGCTACCTGACCAAACCATTTACTTGTCAGGAATGACCAAATTCATTTGTTCAGGTCTTCGTGTAGCCTATCTTGTATTCCCAGAACGTTTAAGAGAACGAATTGAACGAGCAATCTTTAATATAAACGTCAAAACATCTGGTCTAGATGCAGAAATCATCACTCAAATCTTGCACTCACCAGAAACAATCCAGAAAATCTTAACAACAAAATTAAAACGAACAGCCGAAGCAAATGACTGCTTTGATGCGTATTTTGATTTACCTCGTCCTTCGAATCCTTATCCTTATTATCGAAATATTCCGATCCGAGCCGATATTTCTCCCTTAGATGTAGAACAACATTTTTTGAACAAAGGGATAAGAATCTATCACTCGAATCGCTTCACTAGTCAACAACAAGCTGATCCTTTTATCCGAATCGCCTTATCATCCAATCATTTGGAGATTTTAAAGAAAGGATTACGGATCATTAAAGAAGAAATCGATGCTTATTTATGATTTTTTAGTTTCTATTCTTAGGTATACTCAAAAAATCATTCAATCACTGGCAAACAAAAGAAGATCCATCACTCCCTTGATTTAGAACGTCTTCTCTTGCTATTGCGGTTCATCATTGAATCGATCATTTACTCGTAGTAAAAAAGTTTAGCACAACTTCATGCTCAACTTTTTTACTTCCTTAAGTAAGCCATTCGAATTGATTCGCCGTTCTTTCGATCACTTGGATAGCTGTCTTGACCCATGTTCCTTTAGAAACGTGACTTAAATGACTTGCATAACTTGTAGTCAGCTGTTTCAACGTTTGTTTCTTCTGTTGAAGTGTTTGTTTGGTCAAGTTTTTTCTATTTTGCGATGTGGCATGACTTGGTGTTGCAACAATAAGCCGAATGAGTTGTTTTTCCAATGTTTTTTGTAATTCTTCAAACATGTTTTTCTCCCGTTTCGTTTTTATTAGTTGTTAGATCCTTTCTCTAATGCAGAATACTTATCTATTAAGGGATATTCGATGCGACATTCGATCAGTCTTTTCTCTCTGCGAAAAATCCCTTCCGCTTCTTCTTTGCTATCATTTAACAAACGATAGAACTGTTTTATGTGGGGGGAAACATCAAAAAATGAAAAATCATGGAACTGGTTTGCTAAGTGATTTAAGTAATGATCAAATTTACTTTTCTCGTTCTTTAGTTGATCGAGTTGATTTTCTAATTGTTTTTTTTCTGAATATAACTGTTTTTCCATAGGTTGAGACTGTCCTTCACCTTTTTTCATCCATAACCCCTCCATTTTATGAAAGATATTGGGACAATGTTTTATCTGTCCTCACCTGTTCTTCAATGGTGGTTACTATCTGTTTCAGCAGCGTATCTAATTCATATTGGACCTTTTGCAATAGGGTTAGTTGTTGTTCATAGGTAGCCACTGGCTGACGGACTAGTGTGTACTCTGTCACCTGATTTTCTGCCAGAATAGCCATTTTTTCGGTATCATTCAAATGTTCACCCCAGCGGTTCGTATCCCGTTTCGTTTGGCTCCAAAGAAGATTAGCCTGTTCAATCTCCTTGTTTAGCCACTTGACCACTGTGTCTATCTCAGATTGAATCGCTTGTTTGTATCCCAAGGTAATCGTTCTCGCTTGCATCGCATCTAAAAAAATCTCTTGTGAAGAAGAAATTCCTTTACCGCTGTGACTAAATTGATGATGAATCTCAGCGAGCCGATCCAACTCTTGGTTTGTTTGATGTTTTGCTAATTGGATAATCCCTTTAGATTGTGTCACTAGATTCCCATCTTGATCAAATAAATAACCGCCCAACATATGCTGTTTGCCCAACTTCACTTTTTTAGATGTCACTTCAATTACTGTGCCCACTTGTTTTTTTGTCAGTGAATACCCGATTGGTACTAAATCTCTTGTGTCAATAAAATTGAAAATCTTTCCTTCATTCGTTAATTTATCTGCCGCTGCTTGTTGTCTGGGATTTAAAATACTGTAAATGTTGGGGCCTTGGTAGAGATATACTCCCTCTAGCCGATCATGAAAAGCAGTCGGCAAATCTGAAATAGCATATTGTCCATTCATTGAACCTAAAGAATGGCCATATACTGAAACTTTGGCATTGGGATACATTTGCATGGTTTCTTGTAATGTATGGGCAGCAGACTTTAATTGCGGCATCGCAGTTGCTCCTCCTGCATTGATCACTTGGACAGCCGTAGGAAAATTGTTTACTCCCCAATCTCGCCATACATCTCCAGGATTTACCAGTATTTTATTGATCCCTATCGAGCCTTGATAAAGGATAGTTATCTGTTTCACTTCTTTTGGCTTTTGCACTTTTGGATTTCCGTCGGTAATGATAAAACTTTTTTCTCCACTTTTTTTGTTATCTATTATCTTTGATACATAACCATATGTTTGACGATTCACTGAAATTTTTTTGTTCACTTCGAGATTCATATAGCTTTGGCTTATCATTTTTATTCTCTCTTCATCAGTCATCCTCATGACTGATCCGCTCTCTCAATCAGCCTATCTAGTTTTTCTGAGAGAACTAATCCATCATTCACTAATTGGTTCCTGCGCTCATTGACTACCAATCCTAATGTTAACTCTTTATCTTGATTAATGATCAATTCAACGTTGA